>JBDTTC010000060.1:0-3620 GCA_039930825.1 Arenimonas sp. | reverse complement strand
ATTCGCTATGCCACGCAATGCAATGCCGAGATTGATCTGCGGTGTTGGTCGGTCTAAACGATGGCGCAACTTGGCCGACTGCAATCCCTGTTCGCGCCACTGTGCAAGTCCGCCAGCCGCATCACCGATGGAGCCGGTTACCCAGATTTCGTCGCCAGCTTTTGCGGCATCGCGACGCAAGGCCAAGTCTTTAGGAACGAAACCCTGCACAGTCACAGTGATAGATAGCGGCCCTTGCGTGGTATCTCCGCCAATTAATTGCACTGCGTGTTCATCGGCCAACTCGAAAAAACCATCGAGGAATTTTTCCAGCCAATCGATATCGTTCTTCGGCAAACTGATTGCCAGACTGGCCCAGGCCGGCGTTGCACCCATCGCTGCCAAGTCACTTAGATTTACCGCGAGCGATTTGTAGCCGATATCTTCGGGCGCTGTATCTTCGGGAAAATGGATGCCGTTATTCAAGGTATCGGTGCTGACCACTAACAGCTGATCATTGGGAACCGATAAAAGCGCTGCGTCATCGCCAATGCCCAACACCACATCGCTCCGTGGTTTAACACGTTGCCGGATAAGATCAATAAGGGCAAATTCGGATGGCATTTTCTTAATTTACCAGTAATTCGAAATACGGTAGGAGCGTCCTTTAGGCACGACAAGGTCTGCGGCAGATTTTCGCGCCTAAAGGACGCTCCTACGAACAATAATATTTATCGCTTTTGCTGCATTTCGGTTGCACGCCAATCCGCTGCGGCTTTATCGAGCACACCATTGACGTAAGTGTGCCCTTGATCGGAACCAAAACGTTTAGCGGTTTCGATGGCTTCATTGATTACGACGCGATACGGCACATCGGGACGATGAATCAATTCGTAGGAAGCAATCAGCAGCACGGCGCGTTCAATCGGGTCCACTTGCACCAAGGTACGGTCGAGGTATTTTTCCAGCTGTGCATCCAGCTCGTCATGATGTTGTGCAACACCTCGGACCAAATCTTCGAAATACTGAAGATCGGCAATTTCCATGTCCTGTTCGTTCTCGAATTGTTCGATCACTTTGGTAATCGGCGAATTCGACATTTGCCAGGCATAAACCGCTTGCAGGGCACGGCGGCGCGAGCGCGAGCGGGCAGCAGGATCAACGCCATCAGTGCGAGCATGCTTCATTATGCTTTCTCATTAATTTGTGTGAACAAGTTTGCCATCTCCAGCGCAGCAAGTGCGACTTCTTCGCCTTTGTTTCCGGCTGAGCCGCCAGCGCGAGCCTGAGCATGCGCGTAGTCTTCAACCGCCAAAACACCATTGCAGACTGGAATATTGAATTTCAATGCCACCTGCATCAAACCGCGAGCACATTCATCGGCCACGTGTTCGTAATGGCGGGTATCGCCACGAACTACGCAACCGAGCGCTATGATGGCATTGTATTTTTTTGTCTCTGCCAGTGTATTGGCAGCGATAGGAATTTCCCAGGCACCGGGAACACGCACTACGTCAACCTGTTCGTCGGCCAAGCCATGCTGCTTCAAGCATGCACGAGCGCCCATCACCAGCGTATCGGTAATACTCGGGTTCCAGCGGCTCGCCAATACCGCAATTTTGCAGCGGCTGTCGGCGTATAAATCGGCTTCAATCAGAGACATGGATTTAGGTAATCTTTAAGACAGACGCGTAGTTTAACCGCGCGGGCTCACATACTCGATAACTTCGAGCCCAAAGCCTGCCAAAGCCACTTGTCGCCTAGGGGTTCCGAGCACACGCAGCTTGGAAAGCCCCAGATCGGCCAGAATTTGCGCGCCTGCGCCGTTCTGCCGCCATTGCTTGATCTTGGTGGCCGTATGCCCGTCCTGCTCGGTAATTTGCGCCAGTAATTGTTCGGACGACATCGGTTCCGACAGTACGACTAGCACACCGGCATTTTCTTTCGCGATCATCGCCATCGCCTGATGTGCACTTACGGCCAGATCATCGCGTTGCCAATGCAAAACATCGGTCAAGGGGTTTTTGACATGCACACGTACCAGTGTCGGAATTTCGGCACTCACTTCGCCACGCACCAAGGCAAAATGAATGTCACGACTAATTTTGTCGCGATAAGTCACTAGTTTGAATTCGCCATGCTCGGTATTGATCTTGCGGGCGTCCACACGCTCTACCGTGTGTTCCGTGTTCAAACGATAGCGAATCAACTCCTCGATACTACAAATCAATAAACCATGTTCTTTAGCGAAAACTTCCAGCTCCGGACGACGCGCCATGCTGCCGTCGCTATTGAGAATCTCGACCAGTACACCGGCGGGTTCCATGCCTGAAAGCAAGGCTAAATCAGCTGCCGCTTCGGTATGACCGCTGCGTGTAAGCACGCCACCGGCTTGTGCCATGAGCGGAAAAATATGTCCGGGCTGCGTAATGTTTTGTGGTTTTGCATCGGGCTTCACGGCAGTGCGAATGGTGTGTGCGCGGTCGTAAGCAGAAATACCGGTGGTAACGCCTTCAGAGGCTTCAATGCTGACGGTGAAATTAGTTTGATAAGGCGAGCGGTTGTCAGTCACCATCAAGGCTAGATTCAATTGTTCGCAACGCTGCTTGGTCAATGATAAGCAGACCAGACCACGTGCGTGGGTCACCATGAAATTGATATCCGATGGCTTCACCAACTCGGCTGCCATGATTAGATCACCTTCATTTTCGCGGTCTTCGTCATCGACGACGACGACCATTTTGCCTTGCCGGATGGCTTCCAGTACTTCGGGGATTGTTGCGAAACTCATGCCGTGTATTCCAAAAAAATTAATCAAGAACATTAAAAAAATAAACCGTCATTCCCGCGCAGGCGGGAATCCAGAGACTTTTTCGCACCCCCAGCGACGCCGGGTTCGCGCATGCGCGGGAACGACAACGGTGATTTTTTGAAAATCACTTTTCATTGAATTGCATTAAACGCTCGACATAACGTGCCATCAAATCGACTTCTATATTGACCGGACTGCCTGTTGCCAGAACGGAAAAATTGGTGTGCTCGACCGTATGCGGAACCAGATTGACTTCGAAACCTTCAAAATCTGCCGCATTCACCGTCAAGCTGACACCATTCACCGCAACCGAACCTTTTTCGGCGATATAGCGTAGTAATGATTTGTCGGCAGCAAAACGCCAGCGTTGCGAACGCGCATCTTCGCCAATGCTGTGCACCGATGCGACGCCATCCACATGGCCCGATACCCAATGACCGCCAATGCGCGAACTGGCCTGCAGTGCACGCTCGAGGTTCACCTTGTCGCCAACCAGCAGATTGCCGAGCGTTGTACGCGACAAAGTTTCGTTGGAGACATCGGCCGCAAAATAATTTGCATCGAACGCAACAACGGTCAGGCAAACACCGGATACCGCAATGCTTTCGCCCAGCTCGACGTCATGCATGGGCAAGCCGTTTACCGCCAGCGCCAAGCGAACATCGCCCCCTATTTTTTGCAGTGATTGAACAAGACCAACCGACTGGATAATGCCTGTAAACATGGCTTTCTACTCTTATTTTTTGCGCAGCAGTAAACGGATATCACCGCCGATGCTGACATTTTCTACTATTGAAAAATTAAAGCGCTGGCTCATTTGTTCAATATT
>JBDTTC010000059.1:0-3423 GCA_039930825.1 Arenimonas sp. | reverse complement strand
AAAATGTCGAATGTCATTCAATTTCTTGAGTCAATGGGTAAAGATGCATCACTGGCAAATATGTCGCCAGAAGAATATTCAGCCGCTGTAAAAGCGTCTGGGGTTGACGACGTTGCAAAACTTGCACTACTAAATCGGGATCAGGGTGCACTCAACGATTCGATCGGTGCGTACAAAAAAATGATGATGCTATTGGTTCCCGCCGAAGACGATGACCAAGGTGCCGAAAAGGATTCCGATAAAGAGAGCGACAAAGATGGCGACAATGATCAAGATGAAAAATCGTCCGTGAACTGAAATATCAGGGGCGATAGGATGTTCATTCGATTTCGTAGATGCTTGATTGGCGTGTTTTTTGCCAGTCTGTGTTCACTTTCGCCTATTGCCCTTGGCTCGCCCGCGTTTGAAAAACAACTGGAACAGGCAGATGGCCTGCGCAGTTCGAACCAGAAACAATTTAACGAACTGCTAATTCAGCTCGAAAAAAATAGTCCCGAAGCGAATGTAGATCAACTTGAAAAATTACGTTACTTGCAAGCTTATCAACTTGCATATTCTGGGCAATATAACCTTGCCATTCAAAAAGCAACGGCTCTTTTCGATCAATCAAGCAACGTAATATTGAGATACAGATCAGGCTTATTAGTAGTCAACAGCTCCGCAGTTTCCAGGGACTTTGTAACTGGATTTACTTTTCTCGACAAGACACTGTTACTTCAAAGCCAAATTGCTGATCGCCAATTGCGGCATGACGGACTCATAGTCGCATCCGTGCTTTACAATCAGGTTGGCCAGTACAATCTTGGAAAGCACTATGCGGAGTTGGTGCTTTCTGACGATCCGGCTCCGAGAGCCCGCTGTTTTGCGAACAATCTGCTACTCGAATCTGCTTACAATCTAAATTCTTTACCTGAAAAAGACGCCGATATAGATGCAATGATCGCAACATGCTCTGAACACGGCGAGGTTCTTGCTGCCAATATGTCACGCATCTATCTGGCGCGAAAATGGCTGATCCATGGCGATACAGAAAAAACCATCGCCTTACTTGAAAATAATCTTGTAGAGGCCGAAAGCACGAAATATCCTAGGCTAATTAGCGAAGTGCATTCGATAATTGCTGAAAATAAGCTTAAGTCTGGTGAACTGACGAATGCGGAGCAACACGCAAACCTTGCAGTAAGCGCGAGTGCCAGCATCCCTTTCTCGCCATCGCTAGTCGTTGCCGAAAAGACCCTTTATGAAATCGCAATGCGTCGCAAGGACCCTGCTGCTGCACTCGAGCATTACAAAAAATATGCCGAAGCCGACAAGGCTTATCTGAATGATGTTAAGGCAAGAGAGCTGGCTTACCAGCTCGTCAAGCAGGAAACCCAGCAAAAAATACAGACCATTGCCTTACTCAGCAAAAAAAACCAGGTGCTGCAACTTGAGCAAACAGTAACAAAACAGAAAGCACATTACGGCGCACTACTGGTCATTTTGCTTGCAGTGCTGTTGGCGATCATCATTTTGTGGGCTTACCGAACGAAGCGCATGCAAATGGCTTTCAGGCGACTGGCCGAGACCGATACGCTTACCGGCATTAGCAACCGTGACCATTTCACAAAAAATGTCGAGCAAGCTTTGTCGGAAGCCGGCAAAAAATCTGAACAGCTCGGCTTAATCATGCTCGATCTGGATAATTTCAAATCCATCAATGACCGCTACGGCCACTCTACTGGCGACTGGGTGCTGAAGCGGGTTATTAATGCAATCAAGCCTATTTGCCGCAGTCAGGACTGTATTGGTCGAATCGGCGGTGAAGAGTTCGCCATTCTATTGCGCGCCAGCGACCTTGAAAGTGCACGCGCAATGGCCGAACGCTTTCGCGAACATATTGCCGCGATCAATACCGATGAAACCGGCAATACATTTACGGCGACTGCCAGCTTTGGCGTTACGACTACGCTTAGCTCCGGCTATATTTTTGACACACTATTGTCCCAGGCTGACCAGGCCCTGTACCAATCGAAACACGAAGGCCGCAATCGCGTCAGCGTTTTCGAAAAATAAAAAATCTTGCTTGTCCGGATCAATAACTGGCAACTGGAAAACAGATTTATTCACGAACCTATTAACGAGCATTCATAAATTACTTTCTTTTTCCACGTTGAATTCATTCAACGTGTTGTGCGAAAAAATCCGGCCAGCCGCAATGCATTGCATAAATTGAAAATTAATTTTTTAGATAAAAAAGTTTCCGAAAATCTTACGGATTATTTTTTTGTCCTAAAAAAATATCTATCCGCGTTGTTTGATACCGACGACATCACTCGAACCGCGATCACTTGATTGCAAGCCTTCAGCGCGCGTTGGCGAAGGGTAATGAGCGTTATTTCTTTTTTCATTACCCATCAACGGAGAATCTTCCATGAGTCTAGTTACAACACATTATCGAACCTGGGCTACGCGACACCGCCGCAGAGCAGGCGCAACCGCACTTGAAATTGCACCCGCAACTACAACGACTGTAACCAATCCCGGTATTTATCAGACGGTCGCATTTCCGACCATTTCCTGGTTCGATGGAAACGGACAAATTCAATCGGCAAATTTTGCATTTTGGTCAGTGACCGGAACATCGGCGAGCATCCAGGGAATCGTCGCGACCGATCCACAGTTATCTATCAATGTTGCAGGAGACAATATGACTGCTGTTGCCTGGTATATCCCGGTAGGTAGCGGACCTGGAACGGGGACCGGCATTGATATCGATGCTTTCGACGTCAACGCAGGCGAATTCGTGCTGGATGATTTCGTCAAGGTCACCAGCGACTCGAGCCTGACGACGGCGGCGAACTGGGACGGTTTTGTGCCAACGACATCGGCGCAAACGATAGAAGCTTTTGCTTCGATCAGCGTCGGCCCGTTCATTATCTGGGATATCGTGATGGGTGGACTGAGCAAATCCGCACGTAATTTGTCAGCCCCGGCAGGCAGCAACGGCATCGCTTTTGCTTTCTATCAAAAACAACCCCCAAGTGGCGGTATCAAGCTGCCGCATGATCGTTATCGCGAAAGTGTCTGGGTATCTCATGGCGTGATGGTGGATGGCGGCGGGCCAACAGGAGGCGGTCCGGTAGGCCCTTGGGATCCACTATTCGGTGAACTGATGGCGGGCCTGAATCTGGCGAACAGCGCCAGAATGGTCGATAAGGAGTTGCGTGCCGGCGTACTGGAAATTGCGGCAAAGCAAGTACTGCAATCGGCGGAAAAAATGGCTCGTAACATGAAGACCATCAAGTAGCATTAATCGCTTAACCCGGAAAGTGGCCGCCAACGTGCATCGATGGCGGTCACTTTTCTTTTATAATGGGGCAGATCATTTTCGCCTATTCAGGACCTGCCCATGAGTGACACCCCTCCCGACCGCCTTGCGGT
>JBDTTC010000058.1:0-18661 GCA_039930825.1 Arenimonas sp. | reverse complement strand
AGGGCCGAGACCTCAGAGCCGGTCATTCCAGCCGTCCAATGCGAACCACCGGTGGCAGCTGCAATTAATCCACCTCCCGTAGTTTCTGCTATTGCCGCAGTGCCCGCGTGCGAAGAGGCGGTGCCTGAATTTGGTTCTCGCCGTAAAAAAACTCCCTCTTCATACAAGGAAGCCGCATGAAAAAGTCATCGAATTCTCTCGACATCCATCGTGCGATTGTCAGCAGCATCCGCATTGATCATGCCGGCTATACCGCCATTTACGACCGTCTGATTGAAGCTTATGAGGAGGTGGGCACCTCGCCGGTGCCCATCTGTATTCATCTATCAGGTGAAACTCGGACCGGAAAATCCTGCGTGGTTAAAGACTTTCTGGATAATTTCCTACCAGAGATTCGCGAGGATGGCCGCCGGCAAACAGTGGTTTACGCCGTCGCGCCAGCCAAGGGCACTATCAAATCGGTGTTGGAACGTCTGTTACAAGGGCTAGGTGATCCCTACTGGAATCGCGGTACCGAGTCCAACCAGACCGGACGTTTATTGCATTTACTCAAGGCCGTGGATTGCAAGATGATAGTGCTCGATGAGTTTCAGCATTTGGCTGACAAGAGCCAGAAATTCAAACTATCTTTAGTGTCCGACTGGCTCAAAACTCTGGTCGACACCAACGATTTTGGGCTGATTGCCGTTGGACTTCCGACGTCTAAATCGGTCATCAATGCCAATGCCCAGTTGGCCGCTCGCTTCGATGCTACCTTGACTATGCCCTTGTTTGATTGGCGTGATGCTGCATTGCGTGTGCAATTCAAGGGGCTCCTGCAGGCTTTTGAAAAGCAGTTGCATCCTTTTGAGCTGCCCTCGTTGAAAGTAGAAGATACGGCATTTCGTTTCTTCCTCGCGACCAGTGGGCGCGTTGGCTTGTTGGCTAAATTGATGGATCGCGCGGTAAAGAATGCGATTCGGAGTAACACCACGAAAATCCGCCTGGAAGATCTCCAGGCGGCCTTCATGACGTCAATTTGGTACGCCACTAAATTCCCGATCAAAGATGGTCCTTTTTTGTGTTCCTCGGTGCTCGATACTCGCGATGCTTTAGCAGAGCAAGTGACGAAAATGGCTGCGCAGGAATGGGTCGATGATCAATCGACACCAGTGGCCGTGGTGTCGATGGGAGGCAGCGCAGCGACTGACGCTAATTCAGTGTCGTCATCGCTTCCGCCAATACCTAAAACGAAAAAGGCGCTCAAAGCCGAATTGGCGAAGGCACTATGATGCGACTGGTCGTCACTCCACCACCTTTGCTAACGGAGTCGCTACCTGGCTACGTGTTGCATCTTACCGATGTCAATGGTTATCCCAGTACCAAGCTTATTTTATCTACGATGCGCAAGCGTAAAGACCAAAGCAGCGTGGGGCGCCTAGAGGCGTCGCCGCTGATGCAAGTGGCGGGATTAAGTCAGCAACAAGTAACGCGTTTGAGCATGCAATATCCCCAGAAAAACACTCGGGATACAGTCGCTTTGGTGGGGCAGCCAATTTCTCGACATCAGATACGTTTGAATAATCCCAAAGTCTGCCCAAAATGCCTGGAAGAAAATCAGCGCTGCCATGCATTTTGGGAATTGTCGTTGGTGTCGATTTGCCCGAAACATGAAGTTCATCTTCTTGATCAATGCCGGGCTTGTAGGAATCCAATTCGATGGCACCGAGCGAAAACGTATCAATGCCAGTGTGGCGCAGATCTAAGGAAACAACGTGTTAAGCGGGTGACTTCGGCTGAGTGGATAGCTCTGGTAAATACTATTCAATCATTGCTTTATAAGGACAGTGTGAACTATCCATTGCCTACGGAATTGATTGCGTTCAAAGGCTTTAGTGTTCAGCAACTCTTGGCCTTTGTAGGTCGCATGAGTTTTGAAATAGAGAGAATGGAGAATGGTAATTCTTCGCTTCGAGCAACGCATGAACTAGCAATACATGTGCCGGAGGTGGCAAAAGCATTGTTTAACTGGCCAGTCAGTTTTCAAGCTTTCTTGACCCGTCGCTATGGTGAGCAACTAAAGAGCAGTGAAGATCTACCCGCATTCCGTCATTTATTTTCCTGGGTGCCACGCCTTCGGTTTCGTTCTTTGACTGACATCGAATCTGAGATGAAGATGGTTGCTCAAGAAGTTTTCAGGTTCGGGGGACAGTTTTGGTCGAAAGCATTAATGTCAGGACGGCGTGATAGGCATGATACTAAAAATGATCAGAGCCAATGGTGCAGCGTTGTGGATGCAGTAAAAATATCAGGTAGCCATTTGTTGACGGTTCGTCGCGGAATAGCGATGGGGGAAATTCCACGGCGTTTTGCGTTGAGTTCTCGCTCTAAGCGGGTGGAGTTGGTGTCTTTGGCCTGGGCTGAAAACTATGCAGCAACAATATCGCTGCCTCCAACGCTTACGTTACGTTCCGCTGCGGCGCGGATTGGCATCCCTGTTGCAACATTACGGGATCTGAGGATAAAAGGTTTCTTTACACTGCCACCTCCTCACATTAAGAGAGCGCTAGGCTTCTTTATTCATGAACTTGATGGGTTTAAAAATGCCTTATTGATGAAGCAATGTTCAATTGATTCTGCGAAAAATCCCCGTCTGTTGAACGCGGACGTTTTTTTGAAGTCCAGTCTTTGCAGTACCGAAAAAAAGGTAGAGCTTCTGGAAGAAATTATTGCAGGGCGTATCAAGATATTCGGTAATGCAAAGAAATTAAGTAATGTGAAAATCGAGGCAAAAAGTATTGCTAGTTATTGGCGCGCTGATCTGTGGCGTTATAAAGCTTAGCGGTTAAATTTTTCTAGAGAAATGACGCCTTGGCCTGTGATGGTATGTGAAACATTGAGCATCCCGATACCTAGTGAATTAATTAGGATTTTGACGCAGCATTAAAAGAGTGATCTAGTACAACAAAAAAGTGTCGCAGATTTTGCGACAGGTCTCGACTAGTCTAGCGGCAAGGGATTCAGACGCTCACCGAAAGGACACGTTGAGCTACAGCTTGGAGAAGGTTCATGTCTATTTGGGGAATGCCATCCGTTCAAGATCAACCTACTGTTACGCTGATCCGATGGCGTGTGTTGCGACTCAAAGCCAAGAAATTATCGATTGATTTAGTTTTGGGCTGGTGCCTTGAACATAATCATGCTCGCATGAGTACGCCGATAATGCAGCATGACTCAAAAGCGCGAACGCTTGCGACTAAGAGTGGACGAGTTTATATCGTAGAGGGACCTCACGACTACGACGATGATGCGCAATACATTTTCGAAGAGCATTTTGGGCGAGCTGCGCGTAAAGCCGTTGACGTAAGCACCAAGTATTTCAACGATTCAATGCAGACATATCAGGAGAAACCCCATGTCACCGGCTAAGCGCTTTTCTCCTTCAACCATTCAGTTGGCAATTCAAGATGTTTCTGGCGATTTGCTTAATCACTTACGGGACGGCACCCATCCTGATGAAGATCAGATTGGCATCTGGATGGACAGGTTGGCATGGGCCTCTGCAATTACCGATGGATTGATAATTGCCTGCGAAGAAATAGTCGAAGAAGGACCTTCGCCTGAGCATTTGGAGACGATGAAACGAATGCTGGCATATACACAGGGACAACAAGAATATCGGCCGAGGGTGTGTCGGCGGTAATCGAATGAATTGGAAGCAATAAATTCCGTTCTATTTGGAGCGGGATGATGGCCGGTCGTATACGCGTAGTTCTATATTTAGACGCGCATCAGAAAAAACTTCTTCGGCGTGCTGTTGGACATACCAGCTTGTCGTTTTCGGATTTCGAATGTGACACATTGTTACTTGAGGCACGGCGAATTATCATCTCGGACAGTGATGTAATTTTTTCTTAGATGAAGTCGGGACCTTTTCTGAAAGAATTCGATATGCTGTTCGAACCTAATGAAGAGCTGGCTAAAGCACTCAAAGCATCCGGAGGATTGTTACCCATGCAACAAAGCTCAGAACCGAGTGACATAAATATCGAGCGGCCGAACAGAACGCCATCCGAGCCCCACATTGCCTATTGTCAGTACTATGTGGTAATCATTCTTCCTGCCCACCGTGGGCCCCTCTCCTACACCAAAACGCCGTCGTTCATCGCGACGGCGTTTTTGTTTGCGCGGTTTGCGTAACGTGCGGCTTGTGATAACTATGAGTCCAAGACTTCGCTCACAATTTGTTGTTTGGCCTCTTGTAGCGGGCACTTTGTTTTGGCTTAGGTGTGAGTGTCGGCGAGTTGCTTGGTGCAACGGCGGTTTTCATACTCCGTCTAACCAAAATAAGGTGCCTAAGCATCGGATTTAGCTCGCTTGACTCTAATGTTTCCGCAGAGGTTACCTGAATTGCGTATTAGGTTACGGACTGTAATGTCCTGGCCGTCTGCTCCAGTGTGCATCTAAAGTATCAATGCTACCTTTTTCCTTAACCGGACCGACTCCAGATTCGTGGTCGTAATAATCTAATACATCACTTAACGACGTGTAGCCCAAAAATCCGGCCCAGTCACAAGGTTTTACGTATGGACAAAAGGGTAGTTTGCACTCGACGTAGCATTCTATTTCGTAATAGCTATCTAGTGCGGATGCCAGGTCAGACATTTCAGATTCTTTCAATGTTCCCTTATAAAACAATCTACTCATCAGCTCATAAATATTAGGATAGATATCATTTGCACTGCACCTGTTTGCCATTTCCAAACCTCCTAAACCTAGCAACCAAAATCGTTGCTAATCAAAAAACAAAATAGAGTACGCATTTGTGTGTAGCGCCAGTCATCACCAGCGGCGCTTCGACTCATCGGCCATTTCTGTTAAAGCCATTCTGGCTACAAAAGAGTTCGATCCAGCACTCGCCTGACGGCGCCTCTCTTCTTTCTGCATGCCGAGCGAGAGATAGATCAACGCAGAGCGCACTAACTGAAGAATTCGCAATGTCTTTTGCTCGAGATCATGGCGAGATATTGAATGAGCGAAATTGTCGTAGGAAACATCTAGAGCAGATTGGGTGTTGACTCGTACGGGAGTCTTCATCTCGAGAACCTTGACGTACTTGTGCTCTAGGTGATTGCGAAGCTCGTGAAGCTCCCTCGCATCGGGCTCGGTCAAGTCCTTAAAGTCCTTCTCGAAAATATCTTTGCTCAGCCAAAACAGTCCGCGAAATGGCCAGTTCTCAGACGCTGAAAACTCTACCCTGACTGGGCCAGAATTCTTTTCGCGCCATATGTTTCTGAAGTTGATATTCTTTTCAGGAATTCCCAGCTTCATATAGTGGTTTATAAAATATGCAATCTTATCAAGCAGGGAATAGCTCATGCGAAAGGCAATCTTTACTTTTTCCACCCCAAGGTCGAGTGCCGTGTAGTCAAGCGTGTTGTAGAGCACTACATTACGGTCAGAATGATGTACATCGTCTGTGTTGATGCCGTCAAAATAAAGCCATCTTGCTGATACAAACTCCTGCTTGAGTTGATTGAATAGGCCAACTAGTATCGGCGGCTCATCAATTGAAGTCACGAAATCAGGAAGGGTAAGCACGTCTTTGGCAGAAATTGGAAGAGATTCCACATCATTTAGTGGATTCAAAAAAAGCGTCTCCCGCAGGCACCACTGTTGATATGATCTTTCATCTGCTTTTTCGGATAGTTCAAACGTTTCGAGTCGATACCGATCAGCGATTTTTACTAAATCAAATCCGCGTTGTATTTCTTCTTCAGCAGTCACGAAATTGTTGCGCAGCCCTGCATCCCCCAGTTCTGGATGTAGGTCGATGTCTTGAACTGCACGCGTCAAGTCATCGTGTGCTTTGAGGGCAAAGTACGCTTTGTGTCCTGAGTTTTGCAGAGCGTGAGCATAGTGCATAAGCCCTCGTCCGCGATTGCCTCGCGCCATCCAGAATGCAGGGTTAATTCGAAGCGCCGCAGTCCATAAAGCTCGCGCTTCAACAAAGCGTCCTGCGGTGTCCAGTTGATTCGCCAAATTTGTGAGAATCTGGCACCTTTGCGTTGTATCGAGCTCATCGTACGCAGAACTATTGAGCGCTCGACGAAGGAAAAATATTTGCTGTTGTAGCTCTTCCTGATCCCATGCCCAAACGGCGACTCGATCTGATTGACGTTCACGCTGGCGGTTTGCCCATGCATTAGCTCGGAAGTAGTCCTTGCGGGCTCGCTGAATGTCGGAAGTCAATCTTGGCTCGATCTGATCGCACCAGGTGAGCGCTCGAGAGGTGAGGGTCAGGTCGCGATGCTCGGATGCGTAGTCTATAAGGCGGGCAATCGCCTGCAATCCATTTTGGGGCGACAGCGAATCAATTGAATCCATCGTCAAAATTTCGTCAATGTTTATCATACGTATGATTCAACTTGGTAGAGAACCACCATGCCATAACTAGTCATCGTTCTCAATGAAGAAATTGCTTACGAAGATTGGTTTTGAACTTGTGTTTTCCTGCAGCTGGTGCCGACCGCGTGATCCGGTTTAAGATTGCATATGCCGATTTCGGATTTGCCGCGTTTGGCATAAAATAGGATTACGAGATAGCGATTTCAAAGACATAAATCGTCCAACGAAGCCAGAAGAGATTGCTGACCTCATCACATTCCTGGTACGCCTCGCGCAGCGTCCATTACGGGAACGGAGTACGTTATTGATGGAGGTACTGTGCCGACCGTGTAATCACGAGCAATGCCGAAAAGGCTCGTCTTACATCTGAATTATCGAGTTAGTCATCAATTTTCTTACATGCCAACGCTAGCGAATCGGAGGTTAGAGTAGGAATCTCATTTGCAGAGACCCTAAATGCAAACTCTGCATTGCCTATGTCTTGTGCGGTGGCAAAGGCGATATAAAAGGAATCCGATGTCTGCGAAAAGCCATGCTTAAGTTCTTTCACGTGAAAGCGAACGTGGCCATTACTTCCATCAACTTTCGTCCAGTCATCTGAAGGGCCACGTAGGCGGGGAATATCTATAGACATCGGAATAACATGAGCATATAGAGACGCGTCAGGATCTTTAAGCGGAGGTGATGGCGCTTCTGGTTCGCGGGGGTATTTGGAAGGCTCGTAGATCAGCATGCCATTTGGGCAGTCAAGTTCAACGTCTATATTGTTCCCTGATAATGTTCCAATATTTGAAACTTTCAATTCAACATGCAATGTACGTAATATGAGTTGTCTGTATTTCAATAGATCGTCGAGGTATCGCTGATATTTTGCATAAAAACTTTCTAAAGACACGTTATAGCGCTCTATCTCTTGATCCGTCCAAAGCGAAGTCGGACGTGGAGCACGACGACCTAATCCAGGTGTGATTCGAGATATCACGGCTCCGATCTGTGGAGCATTTCTCAGTTGAAGTTTGGGATGCATTACTTTGATTTGGCTTGGCGTGGAAGCGCCGAGTTCGCCTACGTGCTGCGAAATGCTTGATGGTAATGCACCTTCGACGCCTGTAAATTCCACTTTGAAAACCGGTGCTCGAACCACGATCTTTCGTTCGCTCGCGTCACGTTCTGCTTTTGCCAAGGAATCTTTGACGCGAGTTTTAAGCGCCGATTGTAGTTTGGCACTTTGATCAGTGATCTCCTCTTTTGAGGCGCCTGCCCTCAGGCTATAAATTGCTGGTGCTTTCCAATGTCGTAAGTCAAAAGGCAGGTTTTCCATCGAGCCATTCTCAGCTTCGTTCATCACTAGTACAATTCGCTCATGCCCAAGCGCGAGCAACGCATAACCCAGTTCAATCATTACGTTTGGGTTTGCAAGTTGCTTTTTTCCGCTTACAGATAATCCTATTGGCGTCACATCGGCCACGAAAACAGCGGCCTCTTTGATCTTTCGCAGAATTGTCTCGGCGATAATGGGCGATCCACCGACTCCCTTGGTATCGTGGTCTACTTTAATTGTGTCAGCTTCTTCGTCTCGTTCTGCTTCTTCCGCTTCCGCTTCCGAATTAAGTGTCTTAGCAAGCTTATTAAGAACATCTCGGACGAAATATCGACCGCTATCTTGATCATTGTCACTTTGCCAAGACCAAAAGATCTTCATGGTTATTCCATTTCAATTTGAGTGAAGTATCAAAGCCAATGTCGAGAAATGCAATTAGGCGGCATCTGGTGAGTTGAATTTGACCGTTTATACTGTTGATACTCATTCTAGACAGAATGCGCTAGTCATTTAGATGGTTCGCCACCCGAAAGATTGAAGAGACTAGGTATCAAATCGCAAAAAGCGCCCCTGGCTGTAGATAGGAAGTTGAGCCGCTCTACCGCCCATAATTTCGGCCCAAATTCTGGCACTGTGACAAAAAAACCTGGGCCGTGGATCATCGTCCCCGGAAAGACTTTAGGTAAGCCATATGCGGGAAGGCGAAAAAATGAAGAGCAATGCCTTGTATTTATGTATTATAAATAGCGCTGTGTGACAGGAGATCCCCCGTGGCTAAATCACTAGCGACATTGCTTGTCGAAGACGGACCCGGTCTGAGCACAGACTTGGCGGAGCAATTGGTGAGCCAATACGGACTTTCGGAAGCTGCTGCCCGAAAGCAAATATCGCGCGGTTGTGTGGGCATGAAACGTTTAGCCCATCTAGTGTTCAACAAAGGATCGCGTTTCATCTATCTCGAGAAGGATTACAGATCTCCCTGGTTTTGGGAGAAATTGATCGAGGCTCTGCTCAAGACTAACTCCGCCTATAGCATAGCGTTTGCTGCAATCCGAGAGCGAGGGGCCATACCCGTAAGATATTTCCCTATTGCATGCGGGGCGCCTGTAAAACAGCTCAAGCATTTGTCACCCGACACGATACTTTCAAACATGAAGAAGGCAGGCGTGTTGGAGGAAAAAGAGATCCCAGGCATGGGTGCGTGCATTGTTCTGTCCAAAGATGCGAGCCTGCAAAGTTTCCTTGATGAAGCTCCTCGATGGCGTGCGAGGCTCCAGACCGAAAGAATAGTATTAAATGCCGTAAGAGACTGGGCGCGCAATCTCGGATTTGCTAGCTACGACAAAATTGAGATAAGGGATGAAAAAGAGAAACTGCCGATGGTGGGCACCTACTTTTGGGATATGGCTGGGCCTAGTTTTTTGGCACCACTAATGACTGCGGGAAATGCCAACAAGCCAAAGCCGGGATTTCTTATTTGTGATGTTCTACTGAATGTGGAAATTAGCAATCACGGTATCAGGCCATTCGTGAATAAATATGCCACGTTGACTAGCCTGCGTAAGCTGGGTAAATGTCTGTACATCATCTTGGCGGAGTCATACGTACCTGAAGCATTTTTTTTCGCAAAACAGCGTGGCCTAGTTCCAGCAACCATAAAATCGCTGTTTGGAAGCGAGGTTGCAAATGGGCTGAAACAACTAACTGACGTGCTTATCGATGTTGGTCGCGGCTCTGTAGATCCTGAAAAATTTAATTCACTTTTCGAGAAAATAGATAAGTTTGAAGGAGCTGTTAGTAATATCAGAGGATCGCTATTTGAATTTCTCGTGGCCGAAGCTGTTCGCCGCAACGGAAATCATGTGCATATGAACTTTGAAATAAAAAATGAGACAGGCGATAAAGTGGAGATCGATGTAATTGGCGTTAAAGACAATATCGAAATTAGATTTATCGAATGTAAGGGTTACAACCCGAAAGCTCAGATAGATGATGAAGAAATAGATAAATGGATTGAGAAGAGAATACCTATAGCGCGACGGTACGCATTGAAAACGCCAGGTTGGAAGAACGCAACGCTTGTATTTGAGCTGTGGGCAACTGGGAAGCTTTCAAAAAATGCGCAACTAAAGATTGCACAAGCTTCCGCACAAACCAAAAAGTATTCAATAAAGCTCCTAGGTCCCGAAGATATTCTTGATCGGTTTTTACAACTTAATGACACGAAGCTGACATATGTAGTCTCACAGCATTTCCTTGCTCCGGAAGTTACTTCGCCTAAAACGGTGCTCTTGTAGTAGATGCCACATTCATGCAACTAAGCACGACTTGAGATAATTCCCACTTTACGATTTCGGAAAAAGGCTCACTCTAGAGAAAGGCCACTCTTTATCGTTTTCTTCCATTTCCCAAGCCATGTCGCAATCACTTAAGCGTCGAAGAGTAGATGCAGCTATGAATTGTGCGCCAAGAGCAAGGTTGACAACATGGAGGCGCGTAAGGCCCTGTGGTGAATATCGACTTGCTACGTAGGGCGGCATTTTAGAAACAATATCGGTAACGAAGCTATCATCTCGATGCGGAGAAGATTCCTGCATTTTTTCGGCAAGATCTACCAAATCGTGACCTTTGTTACCTTTCAAAGCATTAATGTCCCATCCATGCCAGACCAAGCAAGCCTTCATAGCGAGCTCAGCCACCATACAAACCGGTTGAGTGACAGACTCCACGCTAAATGAGGTGGGTAGTATGTTCGCAGTATCTTCCAGATTAGATCGTGCCATTTTCCACAGGTCCTTTGCATCGGACGGTTTGCCGCTGATCGCGTTAAGACCGTATATAAAGTCATGCATATCGGCACATGCATAGGCGGTACTGGCAGCTACTAGAGAATCTTTGCGGCACCATTCCCACCATTCCTTATCGTTTTGGAAGCCCGCAATCTCCCAAGTTGCTGCCGGCCCAGGCGAACCGAACTGCACAGCAAGCGTCACTTTGCGAACTTGATCAACAGAAGCAATTAAACCAATACCGGAGCCGGGCCAGGATGAAGATACCTCTGGAATAAGGTGTCTATAGGCGCTGACAATTTTCTCAAATTCTTCGTTATCCAGGCCAATTGAAAATTGTGGACCAAGCAAATCTCTTGCTGCACGAAACGGTCTTTGATGAAGATGCACACCTTCCTCTGCATAGATGGCGTCTAGTTTCCATAGGTCTTCATCTGTCCAATCTTTCATAAGTCACTCCTAATCGCTTGGGTACAGCCAGCGTTTCTCTAAGAATAAATTGGGCATTGTTCGCATCGGTGTTTGCTACTGGTGCTGATTCGTCTGACGCAGTAAAGAGCTAGGCAGTACCGACTTCCACAAAGCCTCTCGCGACTAAAGTAGGGCGAAGTTCCTCAAGCGCTTTTATAGGTACGGCAAGCCAGATCATGTTTCTTGCACGCGTCACAGCCACATAGCCAATTCGGCCCAGTTCGGTGTCAACGCCGGCAAGTAGTGCTGCTGCGTGCTCTTTCTCTGCCAAGTAAAGCAAGGCATCAAGACCTTCCCCCTTTACCTTATGTACTGTTTCAATGCGGAGCATTACTTGCTGCTCCGTTGCCAAATCGGGAATGGCCATGAGTGAAGTGTTTGGTAGCGCGGTTTTAGCAAGTTTGTTACCAAGGTTGTCGGCTGTTGGCAAGGCAAAATGTTTTTGCAGAGATTCCAAAAGCAAGCGTACACGAGCGACGAGCAAGCGATGCCAATGCGTATCGGCTATTAACTTGGCATCAGGCAGCCCGTCTGTTGAGCTCCGAGCGAACTTCCATATTTCACGACGCAATGCGATCTCTGTATCGTTTGTGGCATGTATGATGGATGCAAGTAATCCATCGGGTGGCTTGTTGAGTAACCCTACAATACAGACAGCAACAGTTTTAAACGCGCCCAAATAGTCCTGTCGTTTGTCCCGCAAAACGGCTGCACGGGCGAACAATTTGACCAATCCTTGGCCTGTTGGTGCATCAGTTCCCGCCACATTTTCGGCTGTTGCCCGAGCTCGACACACGATCGCCGATTTCGTCAAATCGAGCCCTGCTTCTAGAACTCCCGCTTGAAATGCGACGATCAACTTTTCGCGGTCTTCCTTTTTGTATCCAATAAAGTAGCAGCCATTTGCTAACTCAGGTTTTATCCGTTCTGCCTTATCTTCACGATTTGATAGGGTGTTGGCTACCGCTACAATAGACGGAACGGAGCGAAAATTCCGAGTTAGTGGAAAGCTCAGTACGTTTTCTTGGTTGCCATATCCGCTCAAGAAGGTGCCATCAGCGCCCGCGAAGTCGTAAATCCCCTGGTGGGGATCACCAATTAGCGATATTTGTGAACCGGCTTTAGATAGCTCTCTCAAGATTGCTTGGTGAAGCGTTCCAATATCTTGGGCTTCGTCAATCAATATATGGGGATATCGATGAGCAAGCGCTTTGAGGATTAGCGGTTGTTGCTGAAGCGTACGAAGCGCCCAATATTGGCCGAGGCTATGCGTGTATGCACCAATGGTACCAAGACGCCTCACCGCGGCAGCGCCGTTATTGATTGGTATGAGCGCTTTATGCATTCTGAATTGGAATTGCACTACCGTGCCATTCATACTTGCAATAACACTTTCTATGTCAGCACGTTGAACAGGGAATGCAGCACCTGTGGCCGGTTTAGCCCAAAACTGGAAATCTCTGTTCTGAAGAAATGGTTCGGAACCTGATACAAGAAACGGCGTTCTATTGCAGCCCATCGTACGGGCCGTATGTGGTCGCAAAATGTTGGTCGTAATAAACCCATCGATTGTATCTATCTCCACTCCACTTCGGCTGACACCTTTTGAGCTTGACGCTAGCGGATGATAGATGTCGCGAAAAGTCTTTACGGCTATGTTGGAAAACGACAGCAATGTTGCGCGACCACGGTCACCTCCCATCTGGCGCCGAATTTCTAACAGGCGGTGCACCGCAGTATGCGTTTTTCCACTGCCCGCACAGGCTACAACTGCTAATGGCGCGAGTGGTGCGTCGATGATCGCTTGCTGCTCGACTGACAGAGTTATCATACTTCCACAGGTACTATCTGACATGCATGTGCGATTGCGTTCTTGATGTAATCAGGCACTACGCAAGGAATTTTTGGATCTGAAAATGCAAGAGCTAGCGCCTGACCGAAGCGTCCTTTTTGGACATTGCCGTGCTCACGCTCGAACATGCCGCGAAAAAGTGCTTTCGCCTTGGCGGCGTCACCGGTCGCTGCGGTTACCTCCGCCTCAACAGTTAATCCGAAGACCGGATGAATCTCCTTTAATACTGTAAGCATAGCAGTACGATTTTCTTCATATAGCGCCAAGTCATATTCGAAAGTTTTTAAGCCATAAAATACCTTGACTAGATTATCTTCGCTTGTCTTCATCTTAGTGGTGTTGTCTGACAGCGTTACGGTGTCACCCACCGCGGGATAAACGGCCTGAGCCTTGCCGCCTCCCACAGCTTTTTCCATTGGGTCGGCGTCAGTGATCAGGGCGACGGGAATTTTTAGTGCCTTTTCTCCGAATAGCGGTAGAAACGAATCAAAATTCAATCCCTCAACACTGATCAAGCTAACTGCATGCAGGCGCAAATCGTACTTTGCCCTTTCAGCTAGAACGCTTACCAGCATAAGCTCCGCGGCACCCTCGACAAATATCACCCGGCGCGCAAAGAAAAGCTCAGCACGAGTGACGTCGAGGTATCGCTCAAGCTTTTCCTTTTTACCTTTTGCAAAGACGATATCTCGAGGAAAAAAAGTCTCTACCGTAGCTCCAGTATCGACCAGACAGCTGAGACTATTGAGATCAGCAATGCTGGCAAAGTTAGGTGAATGGCTGGTCACGAAAAGCTGTACTGGTTTCTCACCGGTCGCCGCCTGAACGCTCTGTAGGTAACGAAGTAGCACGGCCTGCAATTGCGGATGCAAGTGCGCCTCCGGCTCTTCAATTATCAGACTTCGGTAACTCGCTTCCGGATTCTTGGCCAATTCACTAAGAACTACAGCCATGAAGATTAGGTTGTTAAATCCGAGACCATTTTGCTCAATTTCAAACGTATCGACTGATAGTGATAGTCGAGATGCCAGTCGCTGGAAGTCACTTGCACTAAGGCCAATATTCAATGACTGTGCGAGCTGTGCCCCGAGCATTTCCTTATGACGAGTCTCGATCGCTGAATGTGTTTTGACAATCGGCTCTTTTTGACGCAGCTCGTCGTCCAAGGTTTTTAAAGCTATGTTGATCGTATCCTCGCCGTCTTGGTCGGAAAGTAGCCGCAATAATCGAGATAGCTGGCTGGTGCGGCTGGGCCTTAGGCCTTGGGAAGCGTCACGTAAAGGAGGGAGATATACGCCGCGAAGATTCTCCATAATGTCTGAAGTCAGGCTAACGTCTTCATGGTCGCCGCACCAGCGCTTAACTCGTAGGCGACCGGCCTTGTCGGGTTCGGAATACCTCACCGTAATATGAGCTTCCAGTTTTCCATCATCTCCAGGTTTGAGCGCAGCCAGAAAGTCCGCCTCGTCATCCATATCCAGATCGCGAAACACATATTGAAAGGTGATGTCGCCTGCGGCAGTGCCACCCTTAGGGTGATGCACGTCTTCTGCGGATAGCCGTGGATAGGGCTCATCGTGTCCCGCCAATAATGCACGTAACGCATCTATGATTGCGGTCTTGCCAACATTGTTAGCGCCGACCAAGACATTTAAACCCGGCTGAAAATATAGCGTAGCACTGCTCAATTTCCGAAAATTGGTAATACTCAATTGAGCCAGATACATAATTTCGCCCCTAAACCCGATTTGCGTTTTTGATATGCAGTTTATGTTGTCCTGATCAATCTGAGCGGCCTTTCTTCTCAGCATCATCGGATGCTTTCAACGCGGCCTCATGAAGCTTCCAGCGAAGGCTATCCCACAAGCCAAGCCATTTTTGGTACGGCCACAATAAAATCCGCCAGTACAGAGGAAAGAATACTTTCGCTATTGACGGTTGAAAAATAACACGCTTGGCCAACCCAAGTTCAAATACGGTACGTTGCCGAGCAACTGGATCTTCCGGAATAAACTCGATGTTACGCGCACGCAATTCCAAAACGCCTTTTAATGCCATGTGTGATGAGATGTCCGAGCCCCCAAAGCTTGAACAGTTGATGCCGCAGATGCGACCTTTCTCGTCAAAGACCGGTCCTCCGCTGTTGCCACCGTAGATAGGCATATCCGACTGAAAGCATGGAAACGGGAGCATCACGCTGTCCCTGCCATCTGGATACAGATCCGTTACTATTCCAAAACCGATTCTAGACATGTAGCTTATATCGAACTTTTGCTTGAAGGCTTCATTCAAACCTGCACCACGAAAGGTAAAATTTGAAATTCCCAGCCTGCGCTCTCCCGAAAATTCCTGATCTGGTGATAGGAATGAATGTGTATGAATGCGCGACCCCAGTCGAGGCTCATCCAAAGTTAGAACATGAGGGATGGTAGGAGGAGATCCGTCAAATGGCTCCGTTGTCTCGGTAAGCGCCAGATCATAAGTTTCGTGTTTGTCGCTCTTTCTGAAGGTACGGGTGATTAGCTTTCGATCGAGCAACGTTTGTATTGCAAAGATAGGTCCCTCATCGACGCCGTCTTTGCCGATGTTATCTTCAATAACATGCCAAGCCGTTATAAGGTGGCCGACAGTTGTAACCCAGAAGCCGGTACCAATTAATCGGGTTGAACCATCTACACCTAACTTGAATATGGGGGCCGTCCCTACGAGTGGGTCGTTTATCTCCTCTCCACGTAGTTGACGAAGACGCATGTGCTGCTCACGTTTATCCGGGCCCAGCAGCAATTGTAGTGCCGTTTAGCCTACAACTCGTAGATTTCAGTTTCCCAAAAAAGCCACTTGCCTGGCCGCATAAGCTGTTGATATGTAAAGGTTACGCATGTGGCCAAGGAAAATTCAACGAATTGCCGCATCAGGAATTCATTTCCCGCCGGCCCACTTTTGCTGACAACCTTGAATTTAATGGGTTCTTAGTTCAGCGAATTGGCTGATCCCACATCCATGGTGTTAAGTGGGCGCATAGACGAGCATTTATGACCGATAGGCGACGGTCAGGAGCGAGCGGCTCCATGTTTCAATAAATATTGATGCTTGTAGATCGCTCACCCATGCTGTTACAGCAACCTCTCCCGCTGACTGGTGGAAGTAGCGCAATATAGGGGATATCCGGTGCGAAAATTGCGTGTTATGGGTGCTGTAAAGTTGAATCGACTATAGTCAGAAACATCGACAACTTCATTTGCTGAGCTTTCTGATAGTGGGTTTTAAGTAAACCCACAATTCACAAGGGTCGGGTTTAATAAACTCGGCCTTTTTTTTAAAAGTAATAGTTGAATAAATAATGGCTTTGTCTTGCGAGGTTTGAATGCCTAATATTTTTGTTCATGGAGTTTCAATTTCAAATTTCCGAGGGATTGAGGAAGAGCAATTTATAGGTCCATTTAAAGAAATCAATTTTTTTATTGGACCAAATAATTCTGGAAAATCGACAATCTTAGCTTTGTTAGCAAAATACCTTAACCCTCAAAATACGCCACCTGGACGTAATCCGTGGGATCGACATTTCGATAATTTAGATGTTCGCCTTGGTAGAAGTGCTAGTGAAATAAAGTTTGGCATAGGCACTAATAAAAATAACATTCTTAAAGAGTTGAAAAAAACTATAGATGACTCGTTTGTCGAAAAAGTAGAACGCATTCTAGAATGTCAAAAAGAAAAACATGCAGGATTAGTATGGCTGTCTCCAAACGAAAAGCGTGTCGCAATGTCGTTTCGCGAAGCAGAGGTTAAAGAGTACGAAGGCCTCATGCGCGCAGATGAGTGGCATCGGCTGTGGAATGAGATCACTAGGCAAACAGGCGGTAGTCTTAGAGAACATTGGATTCCGCAAACTTTAGGCAACATAGCCAGTAAGGCTGGGTCGACATTTCCGCCAGTGGCATTGATACCTGCAATTCGCGAAGTTGGCGGTGCGAACGCGGAATTCAATGACTATAGTGGGCGCGGCCTTATTGACAAACTGGCTGAGATTCAAAACCCTCCGCACGATGAGCAATCAAAGAAGCAACTGTTCGAGAAGATAAATAGATTTTTGCAAGTAGTGACTGAGTCTAGTGATGCTCGCATCGATATTCCATTTGATAGAAGGCACATCTTAGTCCATATGGATCGACGTGTGCTCCCGCTTTCTGCGCTAGGCACGGGCATACATGAAGTAATAATGATTGCAGCATTCTGCACGTTGCTAGAGAAGAAAATTGTCTGTATTGAAGAACCGGAAATTCACCTGCATCCGCTTCTGCAAAGACGATTAATTAGTTATCTCCATAAGCAAACAGACAATCAATACTTTATTGCTACGCATTCATCGACCTTGGTTGATTCGTGCCCAGCAGCAGTATTTAAAGTATCCAGTTATGACGGTAAAACAAGCATTCATCTAGCAAAAAATCCTTCCGAGAGATTTGAAATATGCAAATTGCTAGGATATCGCGCGTCAGATTTATTACAGGCGAACGCAATTATATGGGTCGAAGGACCATCAGATAGGATTTATTTGAATCATTGGCTGTCCAGCTTGGCAAGTGATTTGGTTGAAGGAATTGATTATTCCATAATGTTTTATGGAGGGCGATTGCTTTCTAACTTATCTCCGGATGATAGTGAGGTCTCAGAATTCATATCTCTATGTAGACTGAATCGCAATATCGCAATAGTAATCGATAGTGACAAACGCACTTCGCGGAAACCAATAAACCCTACAAAGCAAAGAATTGTGAATGAGATAGGGAAAGGATTTGTATGGGTAACCGAGGGCAGAGAAATTGAGAACTACATACCATCGAACTTGTTAACGCAGGCCATTAAAAAAATATCCAAGTCGGCAAATATAGAATTGATTGATGACAACAAGTATGGTTGCCGTACAGAGTACAAAAAGAGTGCAGCTCACAACCCGGTCAAGGTCGATAAAATAAAGCTGGCAAAAGAAATATGTGGCAATGCGGCGGATTTGAGTTTGCATGGCTTGAGAAAGCAGATAAATGCACTCGTATCCTTTATTCGTGATTCAACTCTATAAAGTGGGCGATCGCGAACCCTGAGCTATAAAAAACGCGGTAAGTCGGGCAAAACCCTTGTAACGCGGTAAGTCGGGCAAAGCCTTTGTAGGTTGGGCCCCGGCCCAACGCTTTTACCGATTGTCGTATTGCATGAACATTGTCGCAATCGTTTTTCGGGCCAGGGCCCGACCTACGAATCTTCCGGAGCTTGCAATCGATAATCCGAAGTCGAGGACAGTCTGCGTCCAATGAATGTGGCGGAGACTTTGTTTATGCGACGTAAAAACAAGGACACGCAGCGATTTCACAAGCTGATCCAAGTTCCCGCAGTGGAATAGTTTGATAATTTCTCGGTTTCATATAAAAAGCACTGCCGCACTAGCAGTGCTTTTGTTTTATTCGGCTCAACGAAAAAGCATCGCCCACACGCTTCTCCCCCTTTCGGGCCAATCAGTTTCTATGCAGTGGCTCAGCTATTTTTCGTTAGCGTCAATGCCGTTCCTAGCCCTTTCAACCAGCGTTGCTGTAGACGTTCTGCGAGGGCGATCAAATCCTGCGCTTCACCGACTACGCGCCAATACCCCGAACCAATGGCTTTGACGCGTGTGGCCCAGCGTTCTGGCTTGTTTTCGTATTGCTTCAATACACTGGGAGCCTTGGCAGGTATTACCCCGCGTTTATCCGGCCGCACTTGCTTGCCCGTCCATTGCACTAGTTCGATGTAATGCCGTAAGCCGTATTAAAAATAATATTGAAGTAGGGTGGATCCCACCGTTTTTTG
>JBDTTC010000057.1:0-7899 GCA_039930825.1 Arenimonas sp. | reverse complement strand
AATTTTTATTGCTTCACATCTCAACAGCAAAGCCTTAACGGCCACTACGTTCCGGCAATGCAACACTGCATATCATGGACACTGCTTGGTTATCCAGTCTAGCGGCGTCATGTTGTGAGTCTCAACGGAGAAACCCCATGTCACAAGACAACTTACTCTTTTCACCCAAGACCATTGGCCAACTCGCGCTACAAAACCGCATTGTGATGGCACCCATGACGCGCTCCCGCGCCATCAACAATATTCCCAACGACACCATGCGCGAGTATTACCAGCAGCGTAATGGCGCCGGCCTGATTATTACCGAAGGTACTTCGCCCTCACCTGATGGTTTGGGTTATGCGCGTATTCCCGGCTTTTTCACGCAGGAACAAGCTGATGCCTGGGCGAAGATTGCAGCGGCTGTACACGCCGGTGATTCTCGCTTGGTAGTGCAACTGATGCACACCGGTCGCATCGGCCACCCATTAAATCTTCCGGCAGGAAATGAATTAATTGCACCGTCGGCAGTGAAAGCGGCTGGGCAAATGTGGACAGATGAACAGGGCATGCAAGATCATCCTGTGCCAAAAGCGATGGATAAAGATGATCTGGAACGCGTGAAAATCGATTTCGTCAACGCCTCGAAACTCGCTATCGCCGCTGGTCTTGATGGTGTTGAATTGCATGCTGCCAATGGATATTTATTGGGGCAGTTTTTGAATCCACGCAGCAATGTACGGGAAGATGAGTACGGCGGCTCGCCGGAAAATCGTCGTCGTTACTTGCTTGAGGTTGTTGATGCCGTTACCAGAGCAATTGGGTCTGCTCGTGTTGGTGTTCGTATTTCGCCCTTCAACCCGTTCAATGACCTTGCCGCTAATTACAATGGTGAAGAAGCAGAATATTTGGCGCTGGTTGAAGAATTAGCCAAACGCAATTTGGCGTATTTGCATTTGATTGCAACACCCGGTGCCGTGCCGGATGCGACAGTTCAAGCGATTCGCAAGGTATTTACTGGTCCGCTGATGCTGGCCGGTGAATTCAATCGCGAACGTGCCGAAGCGGCATTGCAATCGGGCTTCGCCGATGTTTTGGCATTCGGCAAACCTTTTATCGGCAATCCGGATTTACCTGCACGTCTTTTGCAAAATGCCGAGTTGAATCCGTTTGATGTAAATACGCTTTACACGCCGGGGCCAAAAGGCTATTCGGATTATCCGAAGGTCGCTGAAGCAATTCCTGCATAAACAGTAATGATGTACAAAAACGCCGCAGAAATGCGGCGTTTTTGGTGGGAGCGTCCTTTAGGCGCGATAGATCTGGCGTGATTTTATCGCGCCTAAAGGACGCTCCTACGGGGTGGTGTAAATCTCAACCCGGTTTCGGCCATTGCGTTTTGCTTCGTACAAAGCTTTATCGGCGCATGAAATTAGGTACTGTGGGTCGTCATTCGCCGCTGGTGTATGGCTTGCAACGCCAATACTTAAAGTCACGATTTTACTTTCGTTGTAATTATGCTCAAAAGCGCGCGCTTCAAATGACAAGCGGATTCGTTCGGCAAATGCAAAGGCCGCTTGCTCGGTGGTATTGGGAAATATAATGGCGAATTCTTCACCGCCATAACGAGCCAAGCGCGCGTCCGCTTCGGTCAACATATACGCAAGCAGTTGAGCGGCTTGTCTCAAACAAATATCGCCACCAAGATGGCCATAACCATCGTTATAGTTTTTGAAATTATCGATGTCGATCAATAAAAGTGCTACTGGCGTTTTGTTTTCGGCGGCGGTATTGAAACTCTCCTTCATCCAGGCATCGAAACAACGCCGGTTGGCAATTCCGGTTAAGCCGTCTTGCTGCGATATGTTTTCAAGCGTGCTGTAGGCATGCTGCAATTCAAGATGGGTTTCTTGCAGGTGGCTGTATAAATTCGCGGTGTAAATGGCACCGGCGATTTGCGCGGCAATCGTTTCCAGCAGGCGCCTTTGGCCTTGAAATGCTCCCACTCGCAGGCTTTCGGCATTGAGCACAGCCAATACTTCGTTATTGTGAATGACCGGCACGCATAATTCGGACAAGGTACCGTCGAGAGTTTCAATAAAATTCGGATGCTCGCGGGTATCATCGATATCAATCGTATGGCCGCTGAGCGCGCATTCGCCCACAACACCAGAACCCAACAACCTGCGATAACCGACATGGATTTGGGTCGGGATGGCACTACAAACCGCCTGACATACGAACTCATTACTGATTTTGTCGATGCTGACGCAGGCGACGAACTCCCAACCAAACTCTTTCTGCAACTCTTCGACTATTCGTTGAAGCATGGGCTGCAATGCGCCCAAATCCTGGACTGCCAACAAGGCAATCCGATTCAGCAGTACCAGCTGCTGAATGGCAAGTCGATCACGATTGGAAGTGTTTGTCATACATCATCCCCCTAATCAGAATACGCCCGAAAAAAGGGGATAGATGCTGGTTTGCAAGATGTAACAAATACTCCGTAGGAGGGCCCCCGATTTTCATCGGGGGCCCTCCTGCATTGGATTATGCTACGGCGCGATCTGGTTCCGGATTGCGCCACTGCAGCAATAAATCTTCCTTGCGGGCTTTGGCTTTGGCGAAGTGATCTTCTTTCACATGACCATAGCCGCGAATATGTTCCGGTACCTTCGCAATATCAACCGCCAGTTCATAATTCGCCGGATTTAATCCATTGATCAACTCTTCCAGTGTGCTGCGGTAATCGACAATCAGCTGGCGTTCCATCTTGCGTTCTTCGGTTTTACCGAAAATATCAAAGGTACCACCACGCAAGCCTTTCAATTTGGTCATGATTTTGAAAGCAGTGAATATCCAGGAACCGTATTGTTGCTTGATCAAATGGCCATTGCTATCGCGTTTGCTGAACATTGGCGGTGCCAGATTGAATTTGATTTTGTAATCGCCATCGAAGGTTTCCTTGATGCGTTTTTCAAAATCGCCGGTGGTGTAAAGACGTGCGACTTCGTATTCGTCTTTGTAGGCCATTAACTTGAACAGATATTTTGCAGTCGCTTCGCTCAAGCCTGTTTTGCCAGAGACATGGCGGGCTTCTGCGCTACGAACTTTTTCGACAAAAGTTTTGTATTGCTCAGCATACGCAGCATCTTGATATTCGGTCAGGAATTTAACGCGCAGGGCGATAGTTTCATCGAGTGATTTCGCAATGGAGCCCTCGCCCGAAAATGCCGCCGAAGTGGCAAGAGCGGTCGCGCCTGAAGGCGCTCCTACGAAATCGATTGCGGTCGGAGCGGCCACGATACCGGCAGCCGTTTTCACGGCATTGAGATCGTGCACGGCCATGCGGCCCCAGTTGAAGGCTTTGCGATTCATTTCAACCGCTGCGCCATTGAGTTCAATTGCACGCATCAGGGCATCGTGTGAAATAGGCACCAGACCTTGCTGCCAGGCATAGCCGAGCATGAACAGATTGGTCGCAATCGCATCGCCAATCAGGGCCATCGCCAATTCGTTCGCATCAACCAGCATCGGATCGCGATTACCGAGTGCGGTTTTAATCGCGGTAATAATGTCGTTGGCAGGGAATTGCATATCGGTGTTGCGGGTAAACGAACCGGGCATGGCTTCGTAAGTATTCAACACCACTTCGGTACGGTCGGCGCGGATTTTCGACAGTGCCCAGTAATCATTCACCACCACCATATCGCAACCGAGCACGAGGTCAGCTTCACCGGCAGCGATACGAACCGCATTAATGTCGGCCGGTGTTTTTGCAATACGGATGTGTGTTGTGACGGCGCCGCCTTTTTGTGCCAGGCCGGTTTGGTCGAGCACACTGCCGCCTTTGTTTTCCAGATGGGCTGCCATACCTAGCAAGGCACCAATCGTCACCACGCCGGTGCCGCCAACGCCGGTGATCAGAATATTCCAAGGCTCGCTCAAATCCGTTTTGAAAGTCGGCATCGGCAAGACATCGAAGTTCACTTCGGCGGCGCTGCCTTTTTTCTTTTTCAAGCCGCCGCCTTCGATGGTGACAAAGCTTGGGCAAAAACCTTTGACGCAGCTGAAATCTTTATTGCAATTGCTTTGATCGATTTCGCGCTTGCGACCGAATTCAGTTTCCAGCGGCAGCACGGCAACGCAGTTGGATTTCACGCCGCAATCGCCGCAGCCTTCACAGACCGCTGCATTGATAAACGTACGTTTTGCCGGATCCACCATCTTGCCGCGCTTGCGACGACGGCGTTTTTCGGCGGCACAGGTTTGATCGAAAATAATAATTGTGGTGCCTGGAACTTCGCGCAAACGTTTTTGTACATTGTCGAGTTCATCGCGGTTCAAGAATTCAACACCGCTCGGGAAAATTTCCGGCTTATTCCATTTCTCGATGTCGTCGCTCAACACGACAATCGTTTGCACGCCTTCACTGCGAACCTGATGTGCGATATCCGGCACGGTCAAGGTGCCATCAACGGGCTGACCGCCGGTCATCGCGACGGCATCGTTGTAGAGAATTTTGTAAGTGATATTGACCTTCGCGGCAATCGCCTGACGAATGGCCAATGAACCAGAATGGAAATAAGTACCGTCGCCCAAATTCTGGAATACGTGTTTTTCATTGGTGAACGGCGCCTGGCCGCACCAGGTCGTGCCTTCGCCACCCATCTGCGTGAAGGTATCGGTTTTGCGATCCATCCAGGTCACCATGTAATGGCAACCGATGCCGCCGAGCGCACGCGAACCTTCCGGCACCACGGTCGAGGAATTATGCGGACAACCGGCACAGTAATGGGCCGGGCGCGGGAATACCGGACGCGGCATTGCCAGTTCTTTTTCTTTCGCCGCAAGAAAGTTCAGGCGGTCGGTGATGTGTTCGCTGGTGAAGAAACGCGACAGGCGCTTTGCAATCACGCGGGCAATACGGGCCGGCGTCAGTTCATTGGTGCTTGGCAGAATCCATTCGTCGCTTTCGTCGTATTTGCCGACGATGCTGGGGCGTGTCGCGTTGTCCCAGTTGTACATGTATTCCTTCATCTGCGATTCCATGAAGGAGCGTTTTTCCTCGACCACGATAATGTCTTCAAGACCACGGGCGAATTCGCGAATGCCGATTGGTTCCAGCGGCCAGGTCATGCCGACTTTGTAAACACGGATACCGATGTCTTCGGCTTCCTGATGGCCAATGCCCAAGTATTCGAGTGCTTGCAATACATCGAGATAGCTTTTGCCGGTAGTGACGATACCCAAGCGGGCTTTCGGCGAATCAAAAATCGTTTTATCAATTTTGTTGGCACGTGCAAAGGCAATCGCGGCTTTCACCGCGTACTGATGCAAACGCATTTCCTGATCCAGCGGCGGATCGGGCCAGCGGATATTCAAACCACCGAAGGGCATTTCAAAATCACCGGGCATCACGATATCGAGTTGATGCGGATTCACGTTGACCGAAGCGGAAGACTCCACGGTTTCGGCAATTGTTTTGAAACCGACCCAGCGACCGGTATAGCGACTCATCGCCCAGCCGAGCAAACCCATATCCAGAATATCTTGCACGCCGGCCGGATTCAGCACCGGCATCATCGCCGAAACAAATTCCAGTTCCGAGCCGTGCGGCAAAGTCGAAGAACGACAAGCATGATCGTCTGCTGCCAATGCCAGCACGCCGCCAAATTTCGAAGTGCCTGCAGCGTTGCCGTGCTTGAAAACGTCACCGCAACGATCAACGCCGGGGCCTTTGCCGTACCACATCGAAAACACGCCGTCGTATTTGGCGCCATCGAATAAATTGGTTTGCTGCGAACCCCAAACCATCGTCGCGCCGAGATCTTCATTCAAGCCAGGCGTAAATTCGATACTGGAAGCAGCGAGATGTTTTTTCGCTTTCCATAATTCCAGATCGAAACCACCCAGTGGGCTACCGCGATAGCCGGAAATAAAACCGGCGGTATTAATGCCAGCCGCGCGGTCGCGCATTTGCTGCATCAAAGGCAGGCGAACCAGGGCTTGGACACCCGAGAGATAAATACGCCCTTCACTGCGGGTGTATTTGTGTTCGAGGGTGTAATCCTTATCAATCATTGGTGCGGACATTTCGTAACCTGTTGTGGCTTAGAGCAAAGACTCTCAATTATAACCCGACCCGCCGTCTCACGCCCGCGAACATTGCCGGTAAGGCCGCTTAGGCCTGTGAAGGCCCGCAAATACGTACCCTTGTTTACGTCACATTGAAAATGATTCATCTTTCACTAAAGCCGCGCTACAGTGCGTCTAGGGACAGGGAGTAAGCGAATGAGCGTGCAGGAATTACACGTTATGCTGGTTGAAGACCATGCTTTCCAGCGCCGCTTGGGCCTGCGACTGTTGACTGACCTTGGGCTGACCCGTCTGGTAGAAGCCGCCGATGGCTTTCAGGCCCTTGAAATATTGCGCGCCTCGCCTGAAAAACCCGATGTAATACTGGTTGACCTCGACCTACCAGGCATGGACGGCATTGAATTCATGGGCTTCGTGGCGCAAGAGCGTCTGGCCAAATCGATTGCGGTCGTCAGTGCGATGGACCCTGCCCTGCTGCATACCGTGCAAGTGATGGCGAAAGCTTCGGGCCTGAGGGTTCTTGGCGCAGTCGAAAAACCGTTGACGCCCGGCAAACTCACCCATGTCTTGTCTTTGTTCGAAAGCGGCCCGACACCAATAGGCGAGGCCCCGGTTATTCTGGTAACGATCGAACAACTCCGACAGGCACTGCACAACGGCGAAATTTTCCCGATGTTTCAGCCGCAGGTGGAATTTGGTAACGGCAAGGTAGTCGGGGTCGAGGCGCTAGCGCGTTGGCGCACGAGTGACGGCCAGATGGTTCCCGCAGCGCAATTCATTCCGATGATTGAAAACGGTGGTCTGATCGAAGAGCTCACGCATTTAATGCTCGTGCAAAGCTGCGAATGGCACCAACGCTGGAAAAAGGAAGGTCTGAATTTACGGGTGTCGGTCAACGTTTCTGCACACAATCTGACCGGACCGGAAGTGGCCGACCGTTATGAAAAAGTGTTGCGCGAACATGGTGTTCTGCCGGAAGACATCATTCTGGAAATTACCGAGAGTTCGGTCATGGGCGATACGGCACGTGGCCTCGGCATGTTGGCGCGTCTTCGTCTGAAAGGTTTTGGTTTAAGCGTGGATGATTTCGGTACCGGCTATTCATCACTTGCACAGTTGTCGCAAATTCCGTTTACCGAATTGAAAATCGATCACGGCTTCGTTAACGATTCACCGAACCAGCCACGCAAACGCGCGGTGATTGAAGCGAGTCTGGATCTGGCGCGGAAACTGGACTTGCATGTGGTTGCCGAAGGTGTCGAGACAATGGAAGAGTGGCAGCTGTTGGCACAACTGGGCTGCCATTTCGCACAAGGGTTCCTGATTTCACCCGCAGTAGCTGGCGACAAACTCAATGAAGCCATTCAAAACTGGCGCAAGGCACATCACTAAGTCTTTTCAGACACTATGCTGAAACTCGAAAAAACGTTCAGCATACGTAAGCAACTTCTTGGCTTGTTTAGCTTGATGGTACTAGCGTTCGCCGGTCTGCTGTTACTGGATGAATGGGAGCGGCAGAAAAATACCGACGCGCTTGAACAGCTCAAAAACGAATCCCTCAGTTCGCTTCGCCGCATCAAGGCCGTCTCGGACGCTTATGGTCTGGACATCGTCGATACCACTTTTCGAGTCCGCAATTACCTGATCAGCTGGGAAGAAGGCGCGCAGGTCGTGGATTCGGCTAATTTACGAATTGACGAGCATTGGAAGACCCTGCTGCAATCACAGCACAATGAAGAGCAAGCAATACTGATTGAACAGATTAACCAAGCAAAAATAAACGCCGATACCGCCGCGCTGCATCTGAAAAAAATTCTACTG
>JBDTTC010000056.1:0-5048 GCA_039930825.1 Arenimonas sp. | reverse complement strand
AAAAAACTGCTGGTCAGTCAATATATTTCCGCCAATGATTCACGTCCCGGCGAAGTCGATTTAAGTACTGGCAAGTTGACGATGTTTCCGGTCGATGGCGGCAAGGCTTCATTTGGCGGCTTCGAATATGCCCGCAACGGCAAGGGCGTATTTTTTGTCTCGGATGAAGAATCGGAATTCATGCATTTGCGTTTTCACGATTTCGCAACGCAGAAAATCAGAATCATCAGCAAAGATATCCCTTGGGACATCGATGGGCTTGCGCAAAGCGAAGACGGGAAATCGATTGCGTTCGTAACCAATGAAGACGGCATTTCCATGCTGCGGATTCTCGATACCAAAAACTTTTCGGCTCGTAAATTGCCGAAACTTCCAATCGGCGTCGTCGGCGGAATGCAGTTTTCTCCCGATGGCCAGCAACTTGCATTGACGATCAACACCGCCACCTCGCCCAATGATGTCTATGTCATCAATCTAAAAACTACGCAACTCATGCGCTGGTCGCAAAGCGAAGTGGGCGGCCTGGATTCGAGCACTTTTATCGCGCCGACACTGGTTCGCTACAAGAGTTTTGATGGCAGGGAGATTCCCGCTTTCTTGTACAAGCCACAGGGCAAAGGCCCGTTCCCTGTTATCGTCAATATTCATGGTGGCCCGGAATCACAGGCATTTCCGACGTTCAACTCGAGCATTCAGTACATGCTGCGGGAAATGAAGATTGCAGTACTCGTACCGAACGTGCGCGGTTCGTCGGGCTACGGCAAGAATTATTTGCAACTTGATAATGGTTTGAAGCGAAAGGATTCGGTCAAGGATATCGGTGCACTGCTGGATTGGATCGCAACACAACCGGACTTGAACAAGAATCGCGTTGGCGTTTCCGGTGGCAGCTACGGCGGTTACATGGTGTTGGCCAGCATGGTCGATTACAACGACCGCATCCGTGCCGGCATCGATGTTGTCGGTATTTCCAATTTCACCACTTTCCTGACCAATACCGAAAGCTATCGCCGTGATTTGCGTCGTGCCGAATACGGCGATGAACGCGAGCCAGAAATGCGCAAATTCCATACAAAAATTGCGCCTTTGAATAATGCAAAAAATATAACGCACCCCTTGTTCGTTGCTCAGGGCTTTAACGATCCGCGCGTGCCTTATACCGAAGCCGAACAAATCGTCAAAGCGGTTCGTGGCAACGGCGGTGACGTCTGGTATTTGATGTACAAGGATGAAGGTCACGGCTTCCAGAAAAAAACCAATACCGATTATTTCGGTGCGGCCAGCATGCTGTTCTGGCAAAAATATTTATTGGAGTGAAGTAGTTGCAGCACGTTCATACTCCCGCCATCCGGTGCTCGTCCGATGGCGGGAAGTTTTTAAATGACCACTGCCAACTGCATGACCTGTAACGAGACTGGACTGCGTTCGTCCATCAGTAAACCCGAATTCACCATGCTGGAGTATTGAATATGAAACATTTGCTGGCTTTATTGTTGCTGCTCGTACCGGCCATAGTTTTGGCCGATGCCAGCCAGCCTACCCAAGACGAACCGGGCAGTCGCGACCTGTCTTTTATGAAACGCTATGAAGGTAGCTTCATCGTCAATTACGAACAAAAAGCCTTCGATCAGGTTCGCTTCCCGCTTTCGCCCTATCTCAAGGTGCCTGACAAAAGCGATGACATGAATAATTATCTCATCGAAGCCAAAAAATCCTTCGTCGCCGAAGGACGCTATACGCGATTGATTTATGTTGCACCCGAAGGACGCTCCGCAGTTGAAGTGCTGCGAAATTACATCGATGAAATTCGATCACGTGGCGGCAAAGCACTTTATGGTTGCAACGGCACGCCCTGCGGCGGCGAGATGAATGGCAACGATCACGGCGGCGGCACCCAGGGCATGCTGGAAAAGCTTTATCCGCATAACAGGGTAAAAGCACCGGACTTCAGCAACGGCAAGTGCGCCAGCACAATGGACATCAATGAACAGCGCTTCGTCGTATTCCGGGTGCCTAGCGAAAACGGCGATATCTATCTCGGCGTTTACATTTACAACGTGCAAAACACCTTGTATTGCAAGGCTTTCAACGACCGCACGATGGCAATGATCATTGCGATCGAACCTAAAGCACGCGATCAGAAAATGGTCACCGTTAGCGCCGAAGATATGCAGAAAGCGATTGACAGCACCGGACGCATCGCGCTTTACGGCATTTATTTCGATACCAATAAAACGGATATCAAAACAGAATCCGATGCCGCCATTGAACAAATTGCGACGCTGCTGAAAGCTAATGCAGGATTGAAAGTTTTCATCGTCGGCCATACCGACAATGTCGGTACCAATAGCGCCAACATGGACCTGTCGAAACGGCGCGCCAATGCGGTGATGAATACTTTGACGACCCGTCATGGCATCAATCCCGCACAAATGGAGGCTGCCGGCATCGGCATGCTTTCACCATTGGCAAGTAATGATGACGAGGCCGGACGGGCCAAAAACCGACGCGTCGAGCTGGTGAAAAAGTAAAAAATAAAAACCCCGCTTCGGCGGGGTTTTTATCGGGTTATTTGGCGCGCTTGAGTTCTTTTTCGATTAGATCGCGATCAGAAATCCGTTTTTGTCTGGCAACACTGGCACGCAGGAAGGCACCGCGTTTACCGTATTTCAGGCAACCAAACTGTACCGTCACGTCTTTGCCATTTTCACGCCAGAACGCGACATAGGACTGCAGGCTATCGGAGTCCGGCAATCTTCCCTTGGCAACCGACAATCGCACGCCGACCTTGCCGGAGGTATTACGAACACTTTTCCCTGCAACACTCGGCGGCGGTAGTTTTTTTGCTAGTTCCTGATAACGTGCTTCGGCAGCGAGTTTAGCCTTATTCTTGGAGCCATAAGCGCCGTCCGAAAAATACTCTTGCGTTAACTCGCCCTGGCGTTGAATACGCATCATCCAGCCCGCCGCGCTCTTTTCCGCCACTTCCTGGCGGGTAATGCCTTTTACTTTACGTGCCATTATCGTCACCTTCCTAACAGTTCAGTCAATGCACACTACATTAATTGCAGATAGCGGTCAAAGCCGATTTGTTGTCTGGACTAAAGTGTTAGCTTATTGTTAACGGCAATACCGTATTGATACTTCAAGTACGATGGGCAGGCGTACTCTATTTGGGCATGATCCAGTGATCAATCAGCAGGAAGGCAAACAGCACCATCAGGTACCAGATCGAATAGCCGAATACTTTCATTGCGTAGGCTTCGTTCGGCGGTTTCATCATGCGAATGGCGTAGTACAGGAATACGGCATCGAGCACACCGACACCGCCAAGATAAAACATGCCACTCATTCCTACAAACACCGGAAGCAGCGTGACCAAAACCAGCAAAATGGTATAAAACAGAATCTGTTGCCGCGTGTACTCGACTCCGTGCGTTACCGGCAACATCGGTACCATGGCACGCGCGTAATCTTCGCGGCGAAATATTGCCAGCGCCCAAAAATGGGGCGGCGTCCAGACGAAAATAATCAGGAAAAGCAGCAGCGCATATTCGTAGTTATGAGTGGTGACCGATAGCCAGCCCAACACTGGTGGCGCGGCACCTGCTGCACCGCCAATCACGATATTCTGTGGCGTAGCGTGCTTCAGATAGACCGTGTAAATCACGGCATAACCAATTAGCGAAAAAAACGTAAGGATCGCCGTTTGCCAATTCACCAGAAAATATAAAATCAGCATTGAAAGTGAGCCGAGAATTGCCGCAAACACGAATACTTGGCGTCCGCTCAAACTGCCACTCGGCAATGGTCGATGCGAGGTGCGAGCCATCTTTTCATCGATACGACGATCTAGTAAGTGATTGATGGCGGCGGCTGATGAAGCTGCTAGCCAAATCCCGAGATTTCCGAAGACCAGCGCCTGCCAAGGCGGCATGAACGATGCGTGTCCCGGAAATGGCGAAGCCATGAACATGCCGATAACCGCAGTAAAAACGATCAAGGCCACTACGCGTGGCTTGGTCAATTCGAAATAATCTGCGAACGGAATACGCATCAATCTGGCGCGCGTAAACGGGCTAACAAACCAACAATGACGAACAGCAACGCGGCGGCTCCGGCGTTATGTGCAACCGCAGTCCACAAGGGCAGGCTCAGAACTACATTGCTGATACCAAGTGCTACCTGCGAGCACAACAAGATGACCAATACCACGCCCCAGTAACGCAACCCGTGGGTCAAGATCATGCGTATGCCGACGAATAACAAATGCCCGAATACCAGGACCGCCATCGCACGATGCGTGAGTTGAATCGCGACGCGTGCGGCGGAATCGAGCACGCCACCTTCGTAATCAACGCCAATACCACGCCACAGAACGAAAGCTTCTTTGAAATCATGCTCGGGCCACCATTGACCCTGACATGTCGGAAAATCAGTGCCGCAGGCAAGCGCGGCGTAATTTGCACTGGTCCAGCCTCCGAGGGCAATTTGAACAATCAACAGCACGAGGCCAATCCACAACAACACGCGCAATTTTGGTGCTACGCCCTGAACGAGTTGGCGATCCGGCGTGCTCTGCCATGCCAGCCATGTCAGCAGGGAAAACGTCAGCAGACCACCCAGTAGATGCGACATCACGATGATCGGTTTCACCAACCAGATGACGGTCCACATGCCCAGCATTGCCTGGAAAACAATCACCATCAAAATGGTGGCGCTTAACCTGGCTGCATCGGAATTCGACCAGCGTATTGCCTGCAGTAATAAAATGAATTCCCCCGCCGCGACCAAGATCAATGAAACCGAGTGGTCAGAAACGAGTGAAAATTCAAACGGCTTGTGTAGATTGATACCGGTATAAAACGGAATCGAAAGCGCCACTAACAATGACGCCAACAAGATGCTTGTATTCCCCAATGTTCTTCGTCGTGTCGCCAGCAAACTCAGGATGAGAACCAGTACGCCCAAGCCAGCAGCTAAATGACGGTGCAATTGTTCTCGCCATGCTTTATTGACCTCGACAGCGCGCTCGAAATTTTCATTCG
>JBDTTC010000055.1:0-1694 GCA_039930825.1 Arenimonas sp. | reverse complement strand
GGCAAGCGGCTTAAATCTCAGCGCCCAATTGGTACAGTCGATGGGGTTCACTCCACTTAGTGGGTCAAACGTGCGCGCGACGCGACAGTCGGGTGCTTAGCTTAGTTACAAAATCAGATGGTGAGTATCCCAGTCCTTCCGGATACGCGCTCACCAGAAGAGGCAAAATTAGCTTTTGCTCTACGTCGCTTTCTGTTACGAGGTCTTTAGGGCTTGGATACATATGATATCGGCAGAGCCGCAGTGTATTTTGAGTTGGACTATGCGAAATAGTAAATCGCGAAACATTGCTAAGCAAATCAACCGCTGCCATTTTAGGGCCGGGACACACGGTGGTAGCACATATTGCCCAGACCAGTGGCCATTATTGCTAATGATTATGCACGCTGACGTCGCGTCCTTAACGCGATAGATTTCACGACGGTGCTCAACACAACGTAATATGAAGTCCAGGGTCAGATACCGTCTTGCAAGTCAAGCTTCGGCATAGCCAATTGCATGTTGAACGGCTGGCCAGATTTCACCACGCCGTAAATCAGATGCACCAGCTTTCGCATAACCGCGCCTATCACGGCTTTCGGCGCGAGGCCGGCCAGGGCCAGGCGATCACCGAAGATTTTCAAAGCGGCATTGTGTCGCCGCGCCACCATCCCGGGCATGTATAACGCATTTCGCAATGCCTTGTGTCCAGTTCTACTGAGCATCGTTCTACCGCGTACCGATGTTCCCGACTGCCGCTGCCTTGGCGTCACACCGACGAAGGCGGCCAAGGCTTTTGCGTTATCAAAGCGCCGCACATCACCCGCATAGGCCAACACCTTTGCCACCGTGGTGCGCCCAATACCCGGAATGCTCTCGATGAGCTCCGCATCTGCTTTCAGTTCGGGATGCCGGTCGATGTGATCGTCGATATCGACCTCCAGTTTTGCGATCTCGATATCCAGCCAGTCAATGTGCGACTGAACGTGGACGACCATGTCGATATTGGAACTGGCTTCGAACGCCTCGATGCGATTGACCTCTTGTTGCCGCATGTCCTTCAGAACCTGCAGGCGATCCACCCAGGCGCGCAGTTGGCGGAATGCAGGGGGCGGTGGATTCCACAAGCTGGGACGCATCGCCGCACAAAACCGCGCCAATAGCGCCGCGTCCGCGCGATCGGTCTTGTTGCGGGAGAGCTCACCTTGAGCAAAGCCTTTGATGCGCGCCGGGTTGATGACACTGACTTTCCAGCCCCCATCCACAAGTGCCAGTGCCAGGGTTTCAGAGTAAGGACCCGTCGCCTCCATGCAAACGTGGGTCTGCGCGCTGATGAGGCCGCGTTCCTGCAGCCAGCGTTGCAACTCGGCGTGACCGGCCGGTGTGTTGTCGAAGACCTTCGACTTGGCCTTGCCATTTACCACTGCCGCGATATCTACTTTTTTCTTTGCCACATCAATGCCGACCACGGCATCGAGCGAGACCGGATTCTCGTTCATCGTTCAGACCTTCCTCGTATGCGGGCTTACGCTTGCAGCGATGGCCCAAGTTACCGTTCGGACTCTTCAAACGAGAAACGGGCAGGCGCGCTTATCTGACCCACAGGCTTTCTAATGCAATAGCCTTATGTCTTGCCAGCATCATCCTGCCCGACCGGTTCCACTTCGCTACTACAGCGAATTTGATCGGCTTTGGCAAGATACGAGGTCTTGCAA
>JBDTTC010000054.1:0-3641 GCA_039930825.1 Arenimonas sp. | reverse complement strand
AGCAGATTTTCAACTGGCTTTTGATACCATGCGCACCGGTCAGGCGGGCAAAATGATCCAGATAACCGCCGAAATTGGTCAGCAATATATGCTCGCCAAAGTTTTCCAAAGCCACGCCGGTATAACGCGGCAACCAATTACTCACAATATCCTGTTTATCTTTCATTCTTCTCTCCTATGCCCTGCTATTTTGCCACGTTTACCCGTGACCTTAGTCATGTTGGCAGTACGGGGCACTCGGGTTAATGTGTGCAGCTCTAAGGGGAGATTGTTCATGCACAAATCTTGTCTCATCGCCGCAATGGCGATGCTCAGCTTTTCTGTTGCCGCTACCGGCAAATCCGTCAACTACGATCCGCCTAAACTAGCCTCCGACCCATACCCCAGTACCTACCAGCGTATTGGCTCGGCACCCATCCTGATACGCAATGCCACGGTACTCACCGGCACCGGCGAGCGCATCGACAATGCCGACGTTCTGATGCGCGACGGCAAGGTTGCCGGAGTCGGCAAGAATCTGGAGGCTCCAAGCAACGCAACAATTGTTGATGGCACCGGCAAATGGGTGACCCCTGGCATTATTGATGACCACTCGCATCTAGGCGTCTATGCCAGCCCAGGCGTCAGTGCACATGAGGACGGCAACGAGTTGACCAACCCCACTACACCCAATGTTTGGGCCGAGCATTCCATCTGGCCGCAAGACCCCGGCTTCGCCAAAGCCTTGGCTGGCGGCATCACTTCAATGCTGATCTTGCCGGGTTCGGGCAATTTGATTGGCGGTCGTGGCGTGGTCGTGAAAAACGTCTATGGCAATAGTTACCAATCGATGAAATTCCCCGGTGCACCCCATAGCTTGAAAATGGCTTGTGGTGAAAACCCGAAACGGGTTTATGGCAGTAAAGGTTCCTCTCCTTCTACCCGCATGGGTAATGTCGCCGGTTACCGTGCGGCATTCATCGATGCACGCGGTTATATGAAATCCTGGGATAAATACAATGCCGGTGGCAAGGAAAAAGGCGATGAGCCGACCCAGGATTTGCGCCTCGAGACACTCGCCAGCGTGATGCGTGGTGATATCAAAGTACAGATTCATTGCTATCGCGCTGATGAAATGATGTTGATGATCGATCTTGCAAAAGAATTCAACTTCAAGATTTCGTCTTTCCACCATGCGGTTGAAGCCTACAAAATTGCACAGCCTCTCGCCGACAATGGCATTTGCGCTTCGATGTGGGCTGACTGGTGGGGTTTCAAAATGGAAGCCCTCGACGGCATCCAGGAAAACATTGCACTGGTTGATCGCAAGAAAAACAGTTGTGCGATCGTACATTCGGATTCCGCTGAAGGCATCCAGCGTCTGAATCAGGAAGCGGCCAAAGTAATGGCACGTTCAACAGCGCTGGGTATGAACGGCAGCCCGGAAAACGCGATGCGTTGGCTCAGTCTGAATCCCGCCAAGGCGATGGGGATCGACAATGTTACTGGCTCACTGGAACAAGGGAAAAATGCCGACGTAGTGCTCTGGAACGGCACACCTTTCAGCGTCTATGCGAAAGCCGAGAAAGTCTATATCGATGGTGCACTTATGTTTGATATCAACAACAAAAACGCGCAACCAACTTCGGACTTTATGCTTGGACAAGGAGTGAGCCCATGAAACGCCTTCTCTTAATTGCATGCTTGCTTTCCAGCTCCGCCTTTGCACAAAACGTATTGATTAAGAATGCGACAGTGCATACCGCCGGCACACGCGGCAGCTTGAAAAATACCGATGTGCTCGTGCAAGGCGGCATTATTCGTGCGATTGGCACAAATCTATCGGCACCGGGCGTTTCTAGCTTCGATGCAAAGGGCAAGTCGCTGACACCAGGGCTATTTGCAGGTCTTGGCGATATTGGACTGGAAGAAGTATCGGCAGAAAAATCTACAGTCGATGCCAGTTTCTCGCTAGGGGAAGGCGTGACCGGACAAATGCGGCCAGAGTTTGATGTCGTACCTGCATTCAATACCCATTCGATATTGATTCCGATCACGCGGCTCGAGGGCTTTACCTTTACCGCCCTGAGTGCCAATGCTGGAAGCAGCCTACTCGGTGGCCAAGGCGCGATCATGCGATTGAACGGCAAATACGATGACCCAATCGGTTCGCGTATTTTATTTGCCAGTATGGGCAGCAGCGCCGATGAGCTCAGCGGTAGCTCGCGTGCTGCGCAATATATGTTGCTTGACCAGGCCATTCGCGAAGCGCGCGGACTGTCACCCTATGACTACAAACAAGCCTTGCTGACACCTGCGGGGCGCGAAGCTCTGAATAAATTCTTGTTGGGTGGCCGTACCGTGTTTCATGTCGAACGTGCTTCCGATATCCGGCAAGTACTCGCGTTCGCGAAAAAGAACGGCATGCGTCCCATCATTGTTGGTGGTAGTGAGGCTTGGGAAGTGGCTGCGCAATTGAAAGCCGAAAACGTAATCGTTTTTGTCGATGCACTGCAGAACCTGCCCTCCAGTTTTGACCAGATCGGTTCACGCATGGACAACGCGGCATTGCTGCAAAAGGCCGGCGTGCGCGTCGGCTTGTATCGTAGCGATGATTCTTCGCAAAATGCCCGCAAAGTTCGCCAAACGGCAGGTAATGCCGTTTCCTATGGCCTGCCCTGGGAAGCCGGACTTGCTGCGATTACTAGCGTGCCCGCCGATGCATTTGGCGTTGGCGATAAAGTAGGTCGCATTGAAGTCGGCTTGATGGCAGATCTCGTGCTTTGGAATGGTGATCCGCTCGAAGTGAATACCTTTGCCGAGCAAGTCTGGATGAGCGGCCAAGCCATGCCGATGACATCGCGTCAAACCGAACTGCGCGACCGCTATATGAGCGATGAGAACGGTATGCCGCGGGCGTATTCAAAATAATGCAACAGGCATCTCCTCTCCTGCCGAGAGGCGATGCCTCAAATTCAAACGACGTGTGAGAAAAAATATGAAACTTCACCTGCTTGCTACTGCCATCCTGCTGACTCTTTCAACCGGCACCTTGACTGCTGCCGATAAAAAAGAAGCTGCCAAATGGGATATCAATAATTTCCACAAGGGCGCAAAAAACGTTTCCTTCAGCACCGACGAAGGTACTTGGCTAGACCTCGATGTTAGCCCCGACGGCAATACGATTGCCTTTTCAATGATGGGCGATATTTACACCTTGCCAATTAAAGGTGGCAGTGCAACGCGCATTAGCTCCGGCCCCGCTTTCGATGTACAGCCGCGCTTCTCGCCAGATGGAAAGCAAATCGCCTATACCTCCGATCGCGCAGGCGGCAATAATTTGTGGACCATGAATCGGGATGGCACCGGCACGAAGCAAGTGACCAAAGAAAGTTTTCGACTGCTTAATAATCCGATCTGGACGCCCGATGGCCAGTATCTGATTGGTCGCAAACATTTCTCTTCCGAACGCTCGCTCGGTGCCGGTGAATTGTGGATGTATAACCTGAAAGGCGGCAGCGAAGGTTTGCAATTAAACAAGCGCAAAAATGACCAGATGGATTTGGGCGAACCTGCGATCAGCCCCGATGGTCGTTATGTTTATTATTCCGAAGATGTTAGCGACGGCGATACTTTCGCTTACAACAAAAATGTCTATGGCG
>JBDTTC010000053.1:0-14517 GCA_039930825.1 Arenimonas sp. | reverse complement strand
CCACTACAACAAACTCGTGCCGCTCATCCATCACGCCGTATTTGCTGCCGCCTTTGCCACGGGCACGGGTTTTTACTGCAATCTGCTCGCGTGGCAATTGGAATACTTCTTTTAGCGCATTCAATAATTCGCCGAAACGACGTTTTGTATCGGCTTCTGGAATCGTATCGGGTGCCTGGTATTCCTGCACATGAAGAAAGCGACGCTTGTCGGCTTCAATTTCTTGATACAAATCGACTGCAGCGGAGTACTCGGGCAAGTCGGCATCGTAAACGCGATAACAACTGATAGCTTCACGTTTGGTCCAACTCTGCATGTGCTTGATGTTTTTTCGTAGGCGGTTGGCCACCATCTGCGCGCCATCGCTCAGTGATTGCGGCTCGCGCACTTCGCGGTCCGGCGGCTGCACGGGGTCGGCAATCATCCAGGTGCACTCAAGCGCTCCGTTAAACAAAGTATATTTTTTATCGGCACGAATTCGTGTAGCCCGCGCCAGCGCTTCATCACCGCATAGCAAGCTGGCACGCCACCCGGGTGTCGCTGTACGCAAGGCATCGCCAAGCTCGCGATACAAAGGTTCATCGGCGGCCAAACGCGCATTGTAAGGTGGATTACACACGACCAAACCACGATCGTATTTATTCTTCTGGAGTGCGGTAACGGGCTTTCTATCCAACTGGATAAAATCCGCAACTCCGGCGCGGCTAGCGTTGGCAATCGCGGAACGCAGCGATTCCTGGTCGATGTCGGCCCCAAAAAACACCGGCTTCAGCGCCGCACGACCGATTTTTTCCCGTTCCAATGCTTCGGAAAAACAACGCTGCCAAAGCCCTGTGTTGAATTGCAGCCAACGGCTTGGCGCTTGGTCGGCATTACGTTGCAAGCCCGGCGCTACATCGGCGGCCATCATGGCGCCTTCAATCAGCAAGGTACCACTACCGCACATCGGGTCGAGCAGTGCGCCGCCTTCAGCATAGATTTTTGGCCATTGCCCACGCATCAATAAAGCGGCAGCCAAGTTTTCTTTCAACGGTGCTTCGCCTTGTGATTGTCGCCAGCCGCGACGATGCAAAGCACCACCACCGAGATCAACTGACACTGTTCCCTTGCCTTTGCGAATAACGAAGCTGATTCGCAAATCGGGAGCAATGGCATCGACTGAAGGGCGCACACCGTTTTCCGCCCGCATGCGATCGACCACGGCATCCTTGATTCGTTGTGCGACATAACGCTCATGCGTAAAAACCGTGCCCGACACATGGGCATCAACGACTAAACTGCCTTCGGCTTTCAAGTGCATCGGCCAGTCAATTGCGTTTACGTTGTCATACAGAGCCTGTTCGTCAGGGCAATCAAATTCGGCTAACGGCACGTGTACGCGACTGGCAAGTCGGGCCCAGAGTATGGCGCGATAAGGCAATTCTTCATTGCCTTCGACGTTCACACCGGCCACTGCCGCCGTTGCTTTCTCGGCACCGAGCGCCAACATTTCGTCCGCTAACAAGTATTCCAGGCCTCTGGCACACGCTACAAAAAATTTCATTTCAAACCCAATGATAAAGACCGCACAAAACGCGAAAAAACTTCAGCGCAAAATTCCACATGCTCGGCCAAACGGTGCGAATCGTTAACCAACAATAATTGATTCCGACGAGCTTGTGCCCACTTCACCACTTCATTCGCTGGAATCAACTCGTCATCCCAACCATGCACGATGCAGGTCGGAACATCGGCTGCTTCCAGTTTGATATCGAAACCTTCCAACTGCGTTGGCGGCGCCATCAAAAATAAACCCGCGACCGGCACTTCTAAAGAAACCCGAGCAGAAATAAAAGCTCCCATGCTGGAACCGGCAAGAAGCAGCGGAGCCTGTATTTTTTTCGCAATATTATTCAATCGCATAATTCGTCCATGCACATCGCCTAGACGACCCGCTGCAGTATCGTTATCACAGTCACGATAATCGGGTCGCTCGGAGGTCCAGCCCATCGCTTCGACGACACGACTCAATGCAGTAGCCTTGGTGGCGTCGGGGCTGCTTTCCAGGCCATGCGAAATAATGACATGAGCTTTCAAACGAATTCCTCACTGATGGGCACAAGTGCATCGCCAATGCGTATTTTTCCACCTTGCAAAATACGCGCGCACAAACCGCCGTGACCCGTCATTGCATTGTAAGCACCAGTGCCGAGTGCCGCCTCCATTCGCTCACAAGGATCACAAGCGTCGGTGCCTTCCAGAATAACTTCGCCGAGGCGAAATTTCTTGCCGATCAATGCAGCAAGTGGAATCCCGGAAACCACAATATTCCGACGCAAGGTCGCGGGAGAAATTTTTTCGTGGCCGCTTAGTGCTGCGATGACAGGTAAATGCTCGGCTTGAATCAAAGTAATTCCACGCTTACCACTGCCGGAAGCATAACGGTCGCCCTGCAGACCTTTATCGGTAATCGCGTTCGCTTCATTGACTTCCTGCATGGGAACATCACGCTTGGAGCGCAAACCAATCCATTGCACTTTGCCGGCACGGGGAAAATTTAAAGTTAATTTAGCAAGCGCATTCATGCGATTAGTGGTCAAAAAAAGGCCTGCCAATGGTAACATGCGGCCATGACTCTGACCTCTGCTTTCAGCCCTGCCCTGCACCTTAATCTAGAGCCTTTGCCCTATGTGGACCTGCTCGAAAAGCGACCGTTGTCGCAGATTGATTTGGTAGTCATACATTGCACTGAATTACCCGACATGACGATGGCTCGTGAATATGGTGAACGCATTCTCTATGAAGCCGGCACCGGTGCCAGTGGCCACTATTATATTGACCGCGACGGTAGCGTTTACCAGTATGTTGATCCTGTACATATTGCAAATCACACGCGTGGATTCAATCCGCGTTCGGTGGGTATCGAAATTGTGAATACCGGTCGCTATCCGAATTGGTATGACTCGGGCAATCAAACCATGACTGAACCGTATTCGGTCGAACAAATTTCCGCCCTGCAAAAATTATTACTGCAATTGAAATCGGAATGCCCGAATCTGCAATGGATTGCCGGCCACGAAGATCTGGATACCGCGACAGTTACCGCCACCGATGATCCAGAAAAAACAGTATTTCGCAAACGCGATCCCGGCCCGCAATTTCCTTGGCAGGAAATTTTGGCAGCCATCGAATTGAAACAAATTACCCAGGTGACGCCATGAGCCATCCCGTTGTTGAAGAACTAGTTGCGTTGCTGACTCTCGAACGTTTGGAGGATAACTTTTTTCGCGGCCAAAGCCGGGACATCGGCACCAAATACGTCTTCGGTGGTCAAGTATTGGGACAGGCATTATCTGCTGCACAGCAGACCGTTGAAGACGCTCGTGCAGTCCATTCCATCCACGCCTATTTTCTGCGCGCCGGTGACATTGAAGCGCCGATTATTTATCACGTTGACAGAACCCGCGACGGCCATAGTTTTTCTGTCCGCCGGGTTACTGCGATCCAACATGGACAGCCGATCTTCGTGTTCGCGGCCTCCTTCCAACACGACGAGCCCGGCGTATCACATCAATTCCATATGCCTGAAGTTCCCATGCCGGAAGATGTCGAGCCGAACGTTGCACCTTCGCCTGACGTGATGGAAAAACTGCCTGCAAAAATGCAGCGCTGGTTATCACGCATGGGGCCGTTTGAAATCCGCCCGATTTACCCTCGTGATGAAGTGAAGCCACCTAAACGCCCGCCGTATCAGCAAGTCTGGTTACGACTCATTGACAAAGTTGACGACACTCCCGAATTGCATCGGGCAATGCTGGCCTATGCATCCGATTTTTACCTGCTCGGCACCACGACTTTTCCGCATGGCATCAGTTACTACCAGCCGAACGTGCAAATGGCGAGTCTGGATCATGCGATGTGGTTTCATCGGCCGTTTCGTGTAGATGATTGGTTGTTGTATTCGCTTGACAGTCCAACTGCACAAAATGCACGCGGTCTTGCACGCGGACAATTCTTTACCCGCGACGGCATCTTGGTGGCATCGACTGCACAAGAAGGTTTGATTCGCGTACTGCCCGAGACCGATCTGAAGGAAGCAAAGTAATGCGACAAATGTTTTCATCGCCACGCTTGGAAAATGTGGAAGGCGTCAATCAATTGTTCAACGATGCCGGCATCGAAACCAAGATTACCCAGGGCCGTACCTACAAAGGCAATAGCCGTCGGGAACATAGCTATGCCGATAAAAAACGCCATGTAGATGCTAGCCAGCATCCCGCAGTCTGGGTCATCAAGGCCGAGGACTATACGAAAGCTCGGGAAATACTGCATGACGCCGATTTGCTCGAAGACAAAATTCAAAACCCGTATATTCCCGGCCTGCAGTTCAGGGATCAAACGCAAATGTCGCAGGAAAAGAAATTGCTGCGCACGAAACTTATTCTGCTTGGCGTCATAGGTGCGATGACGTTTGCGATGGTGATCCGATCTTTGTTGTTTTGATCTGTCACACTTTCCCGTCTCGTTCGTCTTGGTATTGAGTCCACAGGAGCAACACCATGAACGCAGACGTCATCGAAAGCATTATCCAGACCCATCTACCCGCCGCCGCCAATGGCGACCAGCATGCCTATAGCCGCATTGTGCACGGCTGCCAGAACACCGTAACCAGCATCGCGCTGGCCATCGTCCGTGATGTGCCTGCCAGCGAGGATATTGCTCAAGAGGCGTTTATGAGTGCCTGGCAGCAATTGAAGAAACTCAAAAATGCAGGAAGTTTCTTACCATGGCTGCGTCAAATTACCCGCAATCTTGCAAGGGATTATCTGCGCGCCCAAAAGTATCGTGCCAATCCGGCAGGCGATATCGAGGCGATGATGCTGTCGGTTGCCGATCCTGCGCCCGGCCCGTCGGAATTTCTGGCCGAGCAGGAAGATGCGAAAATCGCCGCCGCCGTCATTGATGCATTACCTGAGGAAAGCCGCGAAGTATTGTTGCTGTATTACCGTGAAGGCCAAAACACGCATCAAGTGGCGAGCCTTCTGGGTATGCAGGACGCTGCCGTCAGAAAACGTTTATCACGTGCCCGACAAACTATTCGCGAAGAGTTATTGCAACGCACCGGTAATTTTGTAAAAGCCAGCGCTCCTTCCCTTGCATTTACCACACTTGTCAGTTCGCTACTTTTTGCTGCGGCGCCCTCTACCGCGACGGCGGGTGTGCTGGCAACAACGGCTGGCAGTAGCTCGATTGCCGGCAAAGGTTTTTTTGCGATTTTATCGGCAGTAGCCAATAGTATTTTACTAGGCATCGGCGCCAGCATACTGGGCATCTGGAGCGGTCTGTGGCCAAGCTTGAAAAACGCGCATGATCAACGTGAAAAACGGGAACTCATCATCTGGGGTGTCGTGAATACCTTGCTGGTTGGCGGTTTCAGCATTGAAATTGTCGTGTTATGCATGCAGGAAAACGTTGCAGCCGTTATTTTATTAACGGTCGGATTTACTGCATTACTGCTTTTCAACACCCTGTATTGCGTCAAACATATTTTTCGCAGACGCATGCAACACTATCAGTCGATCAAGCCAATCACTATCTCCGAAATAACACCCAAGCGACTTATCTACGGATGGATTGGTGCCACAGTCGGTGGCGCCGCAGCAATCGGCTGTATTTTGTGGGCTCTGTGGGGCCAGATCAGCGTTTAATAATGCATAGCTTAATGGATTGCGGCTGCAGACCTACTGCGCTGTACTCACGAATTTAAACGGCCCGTGAGGGCCGTTTTTCGTATTACTTATTGCACCGGAATAAATTGTGCCCGGCAGCCATCTGTAACAATCAATTCGTTGTTACCCGTATCCCATTCCACCTTACCTTCGCAAGTGGTCTTGGATTCCTTTTTAGCTATCCGCGGATTACCGCAGGCCCTGAAATTCCAGTCACAGTGCGTAGGCTGACCTTGCCGACTCGAACAGGCTAGTGGTTGCGCTTTCGAATACGGGCATTGCATTTGTTCAAGCTCTGCCTGCTCCTGAGCCAGGCGTGCTTCTTCCTCACGCTCACGGCGTTTTTGTTCCGCCAGTGCATTTTCAGCCTTCTGTGCTTCTTTTTTTGCCTTGGCTGCTTCTACTTTTGCAGCGGCTGCTTCTGCCCGTGTTTTTTCCAATTCTTCCTGATGCTTTCTTTCCCTTTCGGCGACTGCTTCCTGCTCAGCCGTTGGCCCTGCCTCAATTGCTTCATTAGCAGTAGTGTCTTCGCTAATCGGTGACGCTACATCTTCGGCCAATACCGGAGCAGGCTCGCCCGTTACTGCATCGGTTGCAGTAGCAGTTTCTTCGACAACGGTCGCCTGTGCTTCAGTGGCAGCATTCGCCCCGTCGTTGGCCTCATTGCTTGCCTCACTGATCGGCATGCTATTCACATCAACGGCCTCCGATATTTTGGAACCCGCCATCCCAATGAACAGGAAACTGGCCACCATCATAAGAATAGCCAATGCAAATGCTCCGAGCACCAGCCATATCCCCCAAAGCGACCATTTTCTTTGAACGCGATTGAAGTGTTCAACGCTATCCCACTGCTTGTTTTTCCAGGCCCACTCGCGACCTTTTGCACCAAGCACGAAGATCATAACGAGATTTACGCCTGGTATTAATGCGAGCAGTCCGATCCAGGTGTTATTGAAGATTGCCCAGATCCAGTTCCATAAAAATGCACCCCAGGACCAGCCAGCAATGCCTTCCGGCATGTCTTTTGCAGCTGCTGATGGAGTAGCTGCGACAGCAGCGGGCGGAACCGCCGGTGGTGCTGGAGGCAGTACTGACATTACAGCAGTAGGTTGCGCTTCGGTTAATTCAGGCGGTCCGACGCTCTCATTCACAGAGGCTTCCGAGCTATCGAAAAGCCTTGCTTTTGCAAGCTCAAACTCTTCCTGCGAGATCAGGCCTTTCTCTCTCATTTCGCTCAATCTGAGCAATTCATTGGTAAAGTCACTCATAACTGTCCCCTATGAAAACAACTTTGGCACCTGATTAAATTCTAGACTGCTACAAATTCATCATTTCGGCAACAAACTGCTCGGCCGGTTTTGGTCGGCTGTAAAAATAACCCTGAGCGAAATCGCAGTCCATTTCGGTAAGCATATCGGCCGTCTCCTGGTCTTCGACGCCTTCAGCAATCGCGACAATATCCAGATGGTGCGCCAGATCGATCATGGAGCGAACCAATTGGGCCGCACGGGCACTGCGGGTGATGTCGAACACGAAGGACTTGTCGATTTTCAATTCGGTGGCAGGGAATTGCTTGAGATATTCGAACGATGAATAACCACAACCGAAATCATCAATTGAAATGCGTACACCCCTGTCCCGAAAACTTTCCAGCACGCGCGCACTGAGCTTCAAATCCGACATGATCGCGCTTTCGGTCACTTCCAGCACCAGATTTGTTGCCGGCACATCGAAGATATTCAATGCACCAAGAATCTGCTCGACGATGCCCTGCTCATGGAAAACACGCGCCGATAAATTGATCGCAAAACTTAGATCGAAGCCTGCTTGTTTAAGCTCGCTGGAATGGTACATGGTGGCATTAACACTCCAGCGAGTAAGCGCACCGATCAAGCCTGTCTGCTCCGCGAACGGGATGAATTGATCCGGACTAACAAACCCGTGCACCGGACTTTTCCAGCGCGCCAGCGACTCCGCGCCGACTACCTTTTTCTTGCGCAGATCCCAAAATGGCTGCAGATAAACTTCAAGGCGATTATTGGTAATCGCGTCCAGGAACTCCGGATATAGAATTTTTATTTTTTCTTCGTGGCTATCGTAAATAGCATATCGGTCGCTGGACTGCAGTGCTCTACCAAAGGCAATTTCGGCATGTTTGCAGAGTATTTCCGGTTCATTTCCATGGTCCGGAAATACTGAAACGCCCATCACTATGGTGGCCTGCACAGGCCCGGAGCTTACCAGCAATGGCTCCTGGAATCCGCGCACCAGACTATTGCCGGCCAAGGCGGCATGATTTACATTTTTCAAATCGGCCAGATAAATAATGAAATCACAGGCGCCAATTTTGGCGACTCTGTCTTCCGCTCTCAGTGACTTTTCAATTCGGATCTGGGCAGCATCCACCAGTTCGTTATCCATGATGATATTCACTTCACCGAGGCGCTGAACTCGTGCAAGAATCAAGCCCATTTTCTTGTCTGCCGGCAGATGCGAAGACTGCTGCAAAAAAGCGGCAAAAAAATTATCGAGACTAAGCATGCCAGCCGCCTGCAGGATTTTCCAAAGCATGCCCTCGGGCTAGTTTCATGTGCTAGGGGTGAGATACAACTCAGTCGGGTCAATACCGAAGGCACCGCTTTCAAGTGTGCCGATGATCTCCAGATGCGTCTGCTGGTCGTCGTGTAATGCATGCATGAATAGGTCAACCTCGGTGAAAGTCGCTTTCAGTTTTTTATCAGGCGTGCTCAAAATCATCACCCTTGGCCGCAATCGTCTTGCATGGTTCTGTGCCATCACAATAGCGACTTCACCCGAATTCAGCTCCACCAATGACCCGGTCGGATAAACACTCAGGCACTGCATGAATTGCTCGACGATATCGCCTTGATACAAGACATCCCGTTGGCGATAGATTTCCTGCAACGCCTTGTGCGGCGACATCGCCTTGCGATAGGGCCGATGACTCGTCATCGCATCATAACTATCAATAACGCCGGCCATGCGGCCAAACAATGGAATCTGATTACGAATGAGGTGACTGGGATAGCCACTGCCGTCGTAACGTTCATGGTGTGTGCGCACCATATTGATCACATCGAGATTATGGACACCCGAACTTTCCAGAACCTGCATACTGAAAGCGACATGGCGTCGCACCAGAACCATTTCTGTCTTGCTTAAAGGCTCGGGGTTATCAAGAATATCCTGAGGCAATTCGTACTTGCCTACATCAAGCAATAACCCGCCGGAGGCAAGATTCATCAACACCGATTCGGCAAAACCCATATGCCGCCCGAGCGCCACCGCCAGCAAGCTGCAGTTAATCGCATGGCTGTACTGGTAGGCATCGCGTTTCCGTAAATTCGTGATCCAGAAAAATGCATCGGCATTTCGCAATACGCTTTGAACGACCGGTTCGACCGCCGAACGTACATCGTCCAGATTCAGTTTCTTGCCGGCGCGAACATCCGAAATAATCGTGCTTGCAAGCGACGAGGCGTTTTCATGTGCGATTTTTGCCTTCGGTAACTCTTCGGCAATAGTGACCGTATTGAAATACTCGCGAACCTTCAGTTTTTCTTCAGGCGGCCTTTCGTGATATTTACTGACGATGAAATTCAGGTTGCTGCGTTTTAAATCGATAATGACGTAATCGCAGATTTTCCGTATTGTCTGGATGTCTTCCGGCGACCGGATATAAAAACCTTCGAGTGAAAATGGCGTACCGAGCCAATCACGATCAAGCCTGTGCACATACATGCCGGTGGCAAGATGCGCGACATCGATTTTTTGCTCCGTCAATGTTCGCGTCTGCATGTGTTCTGCCTGGGTAAAATGCGGCATGAAGCCTTACATCGTGTGAGTGGGCTTATCCGATTCCAAAATACCGGCTAATAAAGTCTCTATTTTGCCTTTGACGATTTCGGCCTCCGAACTTTCGGCAAACTGCACACCAATACCTGCTGAACGATTACCCTGCGCGCCAGCCGGAGTAATCCAGACCACTTTGCCGGCAACGGGCAACCGATCCTTGTCTTCAAGCAAGGATAATAGAATGAACACTTCATCGCCAAGTGAATAACGCCTTGGCGTACTCACGAAAATGCCGCCACCTTTAACGAATGGCATATAGGCGTTGTAAAGCGTGGCCTTGTCTTTAATGGCCAGGGATAAAATACCCTGTCTGGCAGCTGCAGCTCCGGTCACTGTTATCACCCCTCAAACAAGATTAGTGTTGCATTGAACGCCATTCCCGAAGCAGTCCGGCCAGCAGTAAATCACTGCGAATCGGGCTATCGAGCTGCGAACGTACACGGTTCAGTGCATCGTACCATTGTGACAGCTTCATAAAATCCGGTGGCGCGGTCAAGCCCGATTTAACAAGTTTTGGCAACCCGAGTGTCTGACCTGCGGCCTCCAAGCTTAAATCGGCCGCAAATTGCAGGCGTAAATCGGCCTGCTCGTCCGCTAACCAGCGTTGTGCCAACTCTATCGGGCTCATTTTGTTCGCAGCAACCGCGTTCATGTCGGCCTGAACCTCGCGACGCATTTGCAGGCCTCCGTGTTCCAGCCAGTCCAGCGCAAGGCCGGGATGGCCACGTGCTGCGCCAAGTGCCGGACTGGCAATATCGGCCGCATAGCCGCGCTGCTTCAACCAATCGAGACTCTGTGAGGGCTCGGGAAGACGAAATAGAATGCGCTGACAACGGCTTCGTATCGTAGCCGGAAGTGCACTAGGCCTGTCAGTCACCAGAATCAAGAAACGATTCTGAGATGGCTCTTCAAGTGTTTTTAACAAGGCATTGCAGGCTGCGTAATTCATCCCGTCAGCCGGATGCACGACCGCCACCTGCGCGCCGCCGAACTGCGGCGTCAGCGAAAACCATTGCGATAAGCGGCGAATCTGGTCAATCACGATATTGGTATAAAGCTTGCCGGTTTTTTCGTTTGCTTCGTAAGTGATATCGAGAAAATCCGGATGCGTTCCGGCTTTGATAAACCCGCAACTACGGCACTCACCGCAGGCGCTTTTGTTTTCTCTAGGCGACTGACAAAGCAAGGCGCGAGCGAGTTGCTGCGCAACATCGAGCTTGCCCATTTTTTCCGGCCCGACCAAACATAAGGCATGGCCGAGTCGCCCCTCGGCCGCGATGGCCAGTGTTTTGTCCAGAACCTCCTGCTGCCAAGGCGCCATCATTTCACTGTTCGCTTTTGCAGCCATGCATTCAAGCTTGCATTCACCTCGATAACCACCGCTTCGGGTGATTGACTGGCATCAATGACGACAAATCGATCTGACTCGTTTTTTGCACGGTTCAAATAAGTCGCCCGTACGCGCTCGAAAAAATCTTCGCGTTCTCGTTCGATACGATCCAGTTCACCGCCGCGCGAACGCGCTCGTTCCAGGCCTTGCTGTACCGATACATCCAGCAGGAATGTCAGGTCCGGCTTGATCACGGCAGCCCAGCGTTCCAGTTCTGCAATTCGTCCCATATCCAAACCACGGCCACCACCCTGGTAGGCAAACGAAGCGTCGGTAAAACGATCACTGATAACTGCAGCTCCACGAACAATGGCCGGCTGGATAATTTCCCGCACAAGTTGTGCGCGCGCGGCAAACATCAGCAGCAATTCGGTTTCGGAAAACAATTTGAATTCAGGGCTTAAAAGCACTTGCCGGATCATTTCGCCAGCCGTTGTACCGCCGGGTTCACGCGTGGCTATAACTTCGAAATCATGCTCGATCAGACAATCACGCAAGGCATTCAGGACGGTAGTTTTGCCCGCTCCTTCACCGCCTTCGAGAGAAATCAGGAATCCATTCATCGGGTGTTTTTCAGATATTGGCGAACGGCAGCATTATGTTCATTCAAATCTTTTGAAAAGACATGGCGGCCAGTACCATCACCTCGTGCAACGAAGAAGACGGCATCACCATCCTCAGGTCGTGCGGCGGCTTCAAGCGCTAGCTTGCCAGGCATTGCGATGGGTGTAGGCGGCAAGCCTTCACGTGTATAAGTGTTATAGGGCGTATCGGTCTGTAAATCTTTCTTCCGGATATTTCCATCGTAAGCCGAACCGATTCCATAGATGACGGCAGGGTCTGTTTGCAGGCGCATGCCGGAATTTAGTCGGCGAATAAAAACCCCGGCTATCTTTGGACGTTCTTCCGCTGCGGCAGTTTCCTTTTCCACAATGGACGCCAGCGCCAGTAGTTCGTCCTGCGAAGTTAATGGCAATCCATCTTGTCTGTTATTCCAGGCTTTGCTTAGTGCATCTTGCATGCCTTTGTAAGCACGCTGCAACAAATCAAGATCACTAGTACCCCGACTATACAAATAGGTTTCCGGCAAGAAACGCCCTTCCGGGTGAATACCTTCGGCTCCTAGCCTGGCCATTAATTCCGCATCGTTCAATTCATCAGTTACATGCTTGATGTGGTCGGTATTTTTTAATGCCTTTCGAAGGTCGCGAATATTCCAGCCATCAATCAAGGCAAACTTTCTTTGAATAATGTCGCCGTTTTCCAAGCGCTGCAGAATACTGCGTGGGCTTAGGCCCGAAGTGATCGCATAGTCACCCACCTGTAAATGCGAGGCGACTTTCATTTGCTTGGCGAGCGCTTTCCATTCGAGGTCATTGCCCTGATAAACACCTAGATCACGTAATTTTTTCAGGACGTCATGAAAGCCGTCTCCCGATTCCACCGACAAGATGCGTTCCTGCGAATCGAGTACAAGACTCTTATCGGCGAAGGCCTGGTATTGCTGCCAGAGCAAACCTAGCGCAACGATGCCCAATAAAAACAGCAATGCAAAGGTTTTCTTCACTCGACCCTTGGTTATTTTTTTACGAACCACTGTGTTCTCCCATGGCAAAAGCCGCTTGTTCTTTCGCCAACTGGCTTTGCAAACCCAGAATATCTCCATCTACAGGATATTCCCGATCCTCTAGACGCTTAACCGCTAGGATACCGCGCACGGCATTGCAAATAAAAACGGCTTCAGCCTGCCCGATTTGAAGTCGCGATAAGCGGGCTTCTTGCACCTGCGGCCACTGTTTTAACACCCAGGCTCGCGCGATTCCGGCAATTCCGGCCCGATCAATTTTTGGAGTTAGCCATCGCCCCTCAATTTTTACGAACACATTGGCCGACGTCGCACATACGACATTACCTTCGGCATCGCACATCAAGCCTTCAAAAACATTCTCATCCTGCCATTCGTTGCGCGCCAAAACCTGCTCAAGTCGATTGAGATGTTTTATCCCGGCCAATACTGGCTGGCAGGCGAGCTGCGTTTCACACCAACGTAAATTCACGGGCTCCGAAATAGGTGAAGGGGCGGGATGTACGGAAATAATAATTCGCGGATCCTGTTTTTCCGGAACGGCATAACCTCGCCCGCCACTGCCACGGGTCAGGATGATTTTAAGCACGCACCGGTCGGCCTTCTCTAACAATTTATTACAGGCATTGAGAATAATAGCTTCATCGGGAAGCTGTATTTTTAATACTCCCGCGCCCTGTGTAAGACGTTGCCAATGTTCGTTCCACCAAACCAGCTCCCCCGCATGGACCAAGATCGTTTCGAATAAGCCATCACCATAGGCAAGACCGCGATCGTCCGATGCAAGCTCTGCGCTATTGCCGACAAGATTGACTACTTTTGATGTCATACATTCGACCCCAACGCACGCAGCAAACCTTTGGCTTTGGCACGGGTTTCCAATAATTCGTGTTCAGCAACGGAATCCACCACGATTCCGGCACCGGCGCGAAATTCGCATTTCTTTTCCGATAACCACGCACTGCGAATCAGGATATTCAAATCCATATCGCCGTTGTGATTTAGATAACCCAGAGCGCCGGTATAAGGTCCACGCGCTTCGGCTTCAAGTTCGGCAATGATTTCCATGCAGCGTACTTTCGGGCAACCGGTAATTGTGCCTCCTGGAAATACCGCCGCAATGACCTGGCCCGGCGTCACATCTTCACGCAAACGGCCACGGACATTCGAAACGATATGGTGTACATGCGCGTAGCTTTCAACTGCCATCAATTCATCAACATGCACGCTACCGGGCACACAGACACGGCCAAGGTCATTGCGTTCAAGATCAATCAACATGACATGCTCGGCGCGTTCTTTAGGGTGCCCGACCAACTCCTCTATTCGATGCTGATCGTCATCACCGGCAAAACGTGGACGTGTACCGGCAATCGGTCGCGTCTGTACATCACCGTTATGACAGCAAACCAGACGCTCTGGCGATGAACTCAGCAAGGACCAGTTTTTATAAACCAGCGACCCGGCGAAAGGTGCAGGATTATGCAAGCATAAAGACTGATACAGCGACGCAGGCTCTGGCGAATCAGAAAATTCGGCGCGCCATGCCCGCGACAGATTTACCTGGAAGCTATCGCCCTGTCGAAGATAGCGATGGATTTTTTCAACTCCGTCAAGAAATTTTTCCGGTGCTTCTTCATTGATGATTTTTGGTTTTGACAATACAACCAGCGGCATCAATTGTTTGGCTGCCTCGATATCTTCCAGCAGTTGGATCAGTAAAGATTCATTGCCTTGTTCTGCAATCGCAAACACTTCACCGGTATTTTTATTCCGTAACACTGCTGCAGGACAACGCAAGGCCAAAGCCATCGGCAAGGGTCCATCGGAAAGTATTAGATTTAACCGGGATTCGATCTGACCAGCCAGTTCGTAAGATAGAAATAAAGCCCACCCACCACGAAACGGAATGTGCTTATCGGCCGCGGCCGTGAACCGCATCAACTGCTTTATGG
>JBDTTC010000052.1:0-2786 GCA_039930825.1 Arenimonas sp. | reverse complement strand
GAATCTGAATATCGTGTCAGGGGGTGTGGGTTTGATGGGTGTCCGGAGGCTTCTTCCTCGGCTTCGATTTGGTGCGCTTGAGCGCACCCTATGCCATCCGCCTTGTGCGGAATGCAACGCAGATCTTGTCGGGCCGGGGCCCGACCTACGTTTGCTTTTTGTTTTTTCCGAATACAAAAAAATAATTCAGGAAAAACGAGATTCCTGGTGGTGTTAGTCCTGATAAAAGTACGGCCCATTTGATGGGAATCAAAAGTTGCAAACTAAGGCACGCGACGGCCTGCGATGCGATGAACGCAATCAGGGCAACAAGTGCATATTTGGCGAGTTTGTCGAGGCTGTAGTGATGTTCGAAAGTGATCCTGCTTTGCAGGAAATACGAAATAAAAAAGGCGATGCCAAATGCGATGCCGTTTGCCCAGAGTAAAGGGCAGGAAAAATGCACCAGCAGGTAGGCAATCGCCAGATGGATGGCGGTTACCAGAGTGCCGACGAGTAAGAATTTGCCTGCTCGAATAAGCATGGTGATGGTCTGTGCGATGGAGCTTGATGATAACGCAGGCTCGCATGACTCACGAAACCAGGGCGAAAAAAATGGCCGCAATGCGGCCATTTTTTTCAAACATCATTCAAATCAATTACAGGGCTTTTTCAAGCTCCGGAATAATCTGGAACAAATCACCGACCAGACCGAAATCGGCGATTTCGAAAATCGGTGCGTCAGCGTCTTTATTAATTGCGACAATCGTGCCGGCATCTTTGATACCGGTCAGATGCTGGATAGCACCCGAAATACCGATAGCAACATACAGTTCCGGCGAAATGATTTTGCCGGTTTGACCGACTTGCAATTCGTTCGGCACGTAACCGGCATCAACTGCGGCACGTGAAGCGCCCACAGCTGCGCCCATCTTGTCGGCCAGTGAATAGATAATCGAGAACGCATCGGCGGAACCGAGCGCACGACCGCCGGAGATCACTTTGCTCGCGCTTTGTAGATCAGGGCGATCACTTTTGCCTTGTTGCAAACCGACAAAGCGCGTGTGAGTTGGTAATGCAGCGCTTACATTGCCTGCTTCAACTGATGCACTGCCGCCATTGCCAGCCGCGGGCCATGAAGCGGTGCGAATGGTAGCTACGACAGTTTTATCGGCAGGCGCGGTTACGCTGATGATCGCGTTGCCCGCATAAATTGGACGCTTGAAGTTATGGCTCGATTCCACCGCCATGATGTCGCTGACTTGTGCGGTGCCGAGTAATGCGGCAACGCAGGGCATCAGGTCTTTGCCGAATGTGGTTGATGGACCGAACACATGCGAGTAACTGGCGGCAAGGCTGGCAATTTGTGGCGCCAGGATATGTGCAATTGGGTGTGCGTTGGCAGCATTCGCAATCGTGATGACTTTAGTGACACCGGCAATTTGTGCGGCTTGTGCGGCGATGGCATCGGGTGCGTCGCTGAGTACGACTATATCAATCGATTCGGCTTTCATTGCCTGTGCGCAGGTAACGCAGCGGGCCGTGGCGGAATTGAGTTGGCCGTTCAAATGTTCGGCGATGATTAAGACCTTGCTCATGATTTACACCAAACCTTTTGTTTTCAATGCAGCAACCAATTCGGCCACGTCTTTCACCATGATGCCCTTGCTGCGTTTTGCAGGCGGCGCATAGTGCGTGGTGCTGAGGAAATCACCGGATTCGACACCAAGCTCGGCCAATTGCAGGGTTTCCATCGGTTTGGATTTTGCTTTCATGATGTCGGGCAGTTTGATGAAACGCGGTTCGTTCAAACGCAGATCAACCGTGATCACGGCAGGTAAATCGACTTCGAGAGTTTCCAGGCCGGCATCGACTTCGCGAGTCACCGTCGCTTTGTTGTCGGCAACTTCTACTTTGCTGGCGAACGTGGCTTGTGGACGATTCCACAACATCGCCAGCATTTGCCCGGTTTGATTGGCGTCGTCGTCGATGGCTTGCTTGCCCATCATGACCAGACCAGGTTGTTCTTTTTCGACCAGTTTCAGCATGGCGCGAGCGGCGGTCAGCGGCTGGATGGCTTGATCGGTAACGACATGGATCGCACGGTTCGCACCCATCGCCAAACCGTTACGTAGATGTGCCTGGCAATCGGCAGGGCCAATCGTGCAGACGATGACTTCGGTCGCGATGCCTTTTTCGCGCAGACGCAAGGCTTCTTCGAGTGCGATGTCATCGAACGGATTCGGCGAGAGTTTCACGCCTTCGGTGACGACGCCGGAATTGTCCGGTTTAACTTGAATGCGGACGTTGTAATCGACCACTCGTTTGTAACCCACCAAAATTTTCATGAGACTTTCCTGCGTTAAGCGAGAATGTGTCCGCAATGACAGCACGGACGCTGTGAAGAGGCCGCTATTGTAACCGTTTGGGCTTTGCCGGGGCCAGATTACGGGGCCAAAAGACTGGCCGCAAAGCGCTCGGCGCTACCCGGCGCGTGTTCAAAGAATAGGCTGGGCTCGGTGAGCTCTAACTCTAAAAGCATTGGGCCTTGGCTTGATGGGAGTAAATCAACCCGCGCATAGGCGAGGGACTTGAACGGCATTGCCGCCAGCACTTGATGCGCCACTTCCAGTTCGTGGCCGCTCGGCTCGCGTGCAGTGATCGCTTCCGGCGCGAATAAATGATCGGTCGGGCCTTCATCCAATTGCAATAAGGGCCCCTTCCGAATCGCGTGCGAAAAAACGCTATTGAAAAAAATCAAGGCAGTCTCGCCCTTGGTATCGACTTCAGCCAAATACGGTTGAATT
>JBDTTC010000051.1:0-5758 GCA_039930825.1 Arenimonas sp. | reverse complement strand
GCCTTCTTCAGCGATTGGTCCGAGCGTTATCAATATCTGATTGATCTGGGCAAAAAATTGCCGGACCTGAAAGCCGAATGGAAAACCGAAGAACATCGTTTGACTGGTTGCCAGTCGATGGTCTGGATTGTGCCGGAAGGCAATCAGGAAAAATTGGTCTTCAATGCGATTAGCGACTCGACGATTGTGTCCGGCCTGATATTTCTGGCTTTGCGGGTTTATTCCGGCCGTAGCGCCGATGAAATCCTCAGTACAGCCCCCGATTACATCAGCCAGATAGGCTTGGCAAAACATTTATCGCCCACACGTAGCAATGGCCTGAAATCGCTTCTGCAATTCATCCAACAAACGGCGCATAGCGCCCTTACTGCCGGGAATGACGTATGAATATCCGTTTTTGTGTTTTGGCCTTTACCATGACTTGCGGATTGTCATTGCCGCTATCGGCAGCCGATATCAGCGCTCCGCAACCTGCGGATATTCCTGCAAACTCGCAACGGGTTTCCTTGCTTATTCAACGCTTCATGGCGGATCTGGCAAGTATTGAACACACTCACGATATTACCGGCAGCAAGAAACGCGACGAGGCACTTCGTAGCCTCTACAACAGTTGGCTGAAATCGATTGCCAGCTTAGATTACAACTCGCTGCAGCTTGAAGATCAGATCGATTACGCTTTATTCAAACGCGAATTGAATTACCGTTTGAAGCAACTTGATTTCAATCGCGAACGCTTTGACAGGGCCGCCACTTTGTTGCCGCAAGCCGATTCGCTGATTGGACTTTCCGAAGCACGCCGTGACCTTGTATATGCCGATGCGAAGACCAGCGCCCAAACCTTGAATCAAGCCAAACAAGCCATCGAAAAGATGCATGCACAACTGGATAACAATAACGGCAAAAGTTCCGTCAGTCCGATTGTGGCATTCCGTGCTTCGAAATATCTCAGCAGCATGCGCGACGATTTAAAAGACTGGTTTACTTTTTACAATGGCTACGACCCCAGCTTTACCTATTGGACAAAACTACCTTACGAAGCACTCGACAAGGAAATGGAAAGTTATTCCAAATTCCTGAAGGATAAATTGGCTGGCGCATCCAATCCTGAGACCATCATCGGCGACCCGATCGGTCGTGAAGCTTTGATGGCAGATCTGCAGCATGAAATGATTCCCTACACACCGGAACAATTAATTGCTCTGGCAGAAAAAGAATTGAGCTGGTGCCAGAATGAAATGACCAAAGCCGCTGCCGACATGGGTTACAAGGATTGGCACCAGGCGCTTGAAGCGATCAAGCAACAAAGTCCTGCTCCCGGCGAACAACCTAAACTGGTGGTGCAACTGGCCGACGAAGCGATTGATTACGTGACCAAGAATGATTTGGTCACAGTGCCGGAAATCGCCAAACGTGATTGGCGCATGACCATGCTGACACCCGAATATCAGCTACAAGCGCCGTTCTTTCTGGGTGGTGAAGATGTATGGGTTGCCTACCCGACCGACAGCATGCCGCAAGACAAAAAGCTGATGGCTTTGCGCGGCAACAATCGTTATTTCTCGCGTGCGGTTGTTCACCACGAATTGATTCCAGGCCACCATCTGCAATTTTTCTATAACCAGCGTTACCAAACCCAACGTCAATTATTCAGCACGCCTTTCTGGACAGAAGGCTGGTCGCTTTACTGGGAAATGCAATTGTATGACCGCGGCTTTGCAAAAACGCCGGAAGAAAAACTTGGCATGTTGTTCTGGCGTAGTCACCGTGCCGCCCGCATTTTATTCTCGCTGTCTTTCCACATGGGCAAGATGACGCCACAACAATCGATTGATTTGCTGGTCGAGCGCGTCGGCCATGAGCGCGAAAATGCAGCTGCTGAGGTACGTCGCAGCTTTGCGGGCGATTACAGTCCGCTTTACCAGACCGCTTACATGTTGGGCGGACTGCAATTCCGTGCCTTGCACAAGGAATTGGTGGAAAGCGGAAAAATGACGGATCGCGAATTTCACGATGCCATTTTGATGGGCGGCGAAATGCCGGTGTCGGTGGTGCGTTCACGCCTTAAAAAGCAGGCGCCGAATGTTGATCTTCCTGCCGAATGGAAGTTTTACGATTTTGCGAAATAACCCTAGGGGTGCTGCTGGCTACACTCTGACGCCTCGACAATCTTTGGGCGCAGCAAGCAGCGCCCCTACGATTTAGATTTGCCTGATGTATGTTTGGGCGTAGTAAGCATGCCCCCTACGATGCTTCCCAAGGATTTATTCAATGGATTTGATCACGAGCAATTTCATCATCATCGCACTGACCTGCGTGGTGTCATACACCGCACTGAATAATGCCAAGTTGATGGACGACTGGATTCTTCGTCCGTTCAAGGCACAACGGGACAAGCAGTATTACCGCTACATCACTTACGGTTTTTTGCACTCCGATTTCATGCATCTGCTTTTTAACATGATCACGCTTTATTTTTTCGGACGCGTGATGGAAAGTTTTTATACTTCGCAATTGGGCCCGTTTGGCTTCGCCCTGTTTTATCTCGGCGGCCTGGTTTTCTCCGTGCTGCCGAGTGCGATGCAGAATCAGAATGACCCACGCTATGCCACTCTCGGAGCGTCTGGCGCGGTATCTGCCGTACTATTCGCGTTCATCCTGTTTAAACCCTGGACAACGCTACTGATTTTCTTCGTACCATGCCCTGCAATCATTTACGCGGTTTTATATGTTGCTTATTCAATATGGCTGGATAAAAAAGGCAGCGACAATGTCAATCACAGCGCGCACTTATGGGGCGCAGCTTATGGCGTTGCGGCGACTGCATTGATTCAGCCGAGCGTACTAGGGCATTTTATAAATCAACTAATGACACCATTTTCTTAGTATTAGCATCGGCAACCCAAATTCCACTTTTAGTTAAAAACTGGAACCTGGCTGCTCTAAAAATTCCAGTTCTTCGGACGTTGATGTGCGGCCAAGTATTTCGTTCCTGTGCGGGTAGCGGCCAAAACGATCAATAATGGCCTTATGACGCAGCTCGAAGTTGTAGTTATTCTCCGGCGCATACTCTCGGTAAAGTACTTCAGCCTGTACGTGAATCGCACCGGACTCACTGTGCATATACGGCATCAGCATGAAACTGCGTTCAATTGGCGAAAGTTGTCGATGCGCTCCAAGCGACACCGCTTCCTGCGCCAACACCAATGCGATGGCATCCTGGGAGAATGCACGTGGCGTACCTCGATATATATTTCTCGAAAACTGATCCAGGACTATGATTTCGGCGAGTCTGCCTTCAGGATGCGTACGCCATTCAAAACATTCGCCACGTGCGGTTTTATGCAGTAACAACATGAAGCGATTTCGAATGACTTCGTCGAATTCCGGCTTGACCTCCCACCAGGACTCGGGGCTGATCTCTTTAAACCAGAAAGACAGAATGTCTTGATATGACGATGTTGTCATGGCTAAGCCTGATTATTAATGCGGTTTGCGATCAAGGTGGGCATGGCCCACCCTACTCGACGTAAACGGTTTTGATATTCATGAATTCGTGAATCCCGTGTTCAGCAAGTTCACGACCGAAACCCGATGACTTGGTACCACCGAATGGCAAACGCACATCACTGCGGACTTGTGCATTGACGAAGGTTGCGCCTGCTTTTATTCGACGGGCAATGTTTTCGCCACGCTGTTTGTCTTGCGTCCAAACACTTGCACCCAGGCCGAATAAAGTATCGTTGGCAACGCGCACGGCTTCATCATCATCTTTGACACGGATAATACTGGCGACCGGGCCAAACAATTCTTCGCTATAGGCAGGCATGCCCGGCATTACATTATCGAGAATGGAAGCCGGATAATGCGAAGCGCCGGTGCCTAATTCACAACCTATTAAAACCTTGGCGCCCGCGTTGATACTTGCTTCTACTTGCTTGTGCAATTCATCACGCAAGTCGGCCCGCACCATCGGTGCCAATGAGCTCGCTGAATCATTCGGATCCCCGACTTGCAGCTTGGCAGTTGCTTCGACAAATTTCCGTACGAAGGCATCAGCTATTTTTTCAGTGACGATAAAGCGCTTGGCGGCAATACAGGTTTGTCCGGCATTGCTGAAACGCGAGCTCACGGCAATTGGAATGGTTTTTTCCAGATCGGCATCATCAAGTACAACGAAGGGGTCGCTACCGCCCAATTCCAGGACGCACTTTTTCAGGAATTTTCCAGCGGTTGCGGCCACCGAACGCCCTGCACGTTCACTGCCCGTCAAGCTAATGGCATGCACCCGTGGATCACCAATTACTTTCTCGGCCATTGCATTATCAATATGCAACACGCCAAACACACCCTCGGGCACGCCAGCTTCCTGCAATGTCTGTGCGATGGCATCGGCACAACGAGGAACATTGGTGGCATGTTTTAGCAGAGCCACATTACCCGCCATCAAGCCCGGCGCCAGAAATCGAAAGACCTGCCAAATCGGAAAATTCCACGGCATGATCGCGAACACGCAACCTAGCGGCTCATAGGTAACATAGCTTCGAGTTGCTTCGGTTTTGATATTACTGTCGCGCAAATAATCAATAGCGTGTTCGGCATAATATTCGCAGGCGGCGGCGGATTTTTCGATTTCACCCAGTGCCTCTTTGCGCAACTTGCCCATCTCGGTCGACATGATGTTTGCAATAGCTTCTTTTTTCGAACGCATCACCGTAGCGACATTTTTCAAGAGCATGCCACGCTGCTCCAGCGTCGTTGATGACCAGTCTGAAAATGCCGTCGACGATTTTGCCAGCAGGTTTTCAACAACCGCTGCATCCATATAGTCGTAGCGATAATCCACCCGACCCGTCCAGGGATTGGTAATTTCGACACTCATTTCATTAATCGCCTTTTTGTAATGCCAATTGAATATCACGTTGGCGGCGTTTTTCTTCACGATGGCTGATCGCCCAAGCGACTAGAGCTGTCGTTGAGACCACCGCCACAATGATGGATGCCAAGGCATTGATCTTGGGATTCAAGCCCAACCGCACCGTTGAGAAAATTTTCATCGGCAATGTTGTCGAATCCGGCCCGGCAACGAAGCTGGAAATAACAACATCATCCAGCGAAAGGGTAAATGCCAGCAACCAGCCGGAAATCAGTGCAGGAAAGATAATCGGCAAGGTAATGACGAAGAATATTTTCAGCCGGTTGGCACCCAGATCCATTGCGGCTTCTTCCAGCGACTTATCAAGCTCGGCCAAACGCGAGGAAATAATCACGGTTACGAACGCCATCGTGAAAGTCACATGCGCTATCCAGATCGACAGCATGCCTTTGGGTGAGATACCGAACGGCGCAAACAAAGTGACAAACATCAGCAACAAGGACAGGCCGGTGACAACTTCCGGCATCACCAGAGGCGCGGTAATGAGTGCGCCGAACAACGTTTTCCCACGAAAAAATTTGAAGCGTGTCATTACCAGTGATGCAAGTGTACCCAGCACGACAGCCGCAGTCGCCGAAGTGAAAGCGATTTTAAGACTCACCCAGGCCGCTTTCAACATCGAATCATCATTCATCAATTCGCCATACCACTTGAATGAAAATCCCGACCAGGAACTCGATAGACGCGACTCATTGAATGAAAAAACCACCAGCAAAATGATGGGTAGATACAGGAAAAGAAAACCAGCACCCAGAATGATGCGACCGAACCAGCTGACATTCGCATTTGGAGAGCTCATACGATTTTGCCCTCCAGTTCTTTCTG
>JBDTTC010000050.1:0-2012 GCA_039930825.1 Arenimonas sp. | reverse complement strand
TACCGATTGAGGAAATTCGCCGCTACATGCAAGTCCTCAGTCTGGTCGAACAATCCTATGTTGACCCGATGAAGGAGGGCGATTTATTCGATGCGTCCTTGCGTGGCCTGCTGCAGGAACTTGATCCACATAGTGCCTATCTCGACAAAAATGAAATGCAGGAATTACTGGAATATTCTTCCGGTACTTACCAGGGCATCGGCATTGAAGTGGAATTGCGCAAAGACAGAAGTCTGGCCATCGTTGCACCGATTGATGGTTCACCGGCTGCCAAAGCAGGTTTGCGTCCGGGCGACATCATCACCGCGATTGATGGCAAGCCGGTGAAGGGTAGCAATGCCAACACAGCAAGTCTGGGTTTGCGCGGAAAACCAGGCACGACAGTGCGTTTGAATATTGCGCGTGCCGGTGAAGCGGGCACGAAAGAAATTCTGGTCAACCGAGAATTAATCAAGCTCGATAGCGTAAAGGCACGCATCCTGGAGCCTGGTTATGGCTATGTCCGAATTAGTACTTTTCAGGAAGACACCGGTCGCAGTCTTGTGCGTGAAGTGAATGCATTGAGCAAATCGCAAAATGGAAAATTGCGCGGGCTGGTGATCGATTTGCGAAGCAACCCTGGTGGTTTGCTGGATGCCGCTTTACAGATTGCCGATGCCTTTCTTGATTCGGGCATCATTGTCAGCACGCGTGGCCGCATGAGTGATTCAAATTTGATTTTGCGTGCGACGCCAGGCGATATTTTGGATGGCGCACCCATCATCTTGCTGGTTGATGTCGGCAGTGCGAGTGCGTCTGAAGTGGTAGCGGGTGCATTAAAGGACCAGAAGCGTGCATTGCTCATGGGTAGTCGCACTTTCGGCAAGGGCTCGGTACAGAAAATATTTCCGATGACGCGCGGCGATGGCATCAAATTGACGATTTCGCGTTATTACACGCCGAGCGGAAAATCGATCCAGGCCAATGGCATCATGCCGGACGTGATTGTGACCGGTACCGCCAGCAAAGGTTTGCGCGAGCAGGATCTGGTCGGGCATCTCGCCGGCGACGACGAAGTGGATGATGGTTTTGCCCGTGGCGAGTCAATCACTGGTGACGATATTATTAGTCGTGCGCTTGCGCGGTTAAAACTCGCGAGTGCATCCAAAAGCAAGGTCCGAAAATAAAAAACAAGCCCCATTCAAACCGATTTTTTATGTTTTGTTTTAACGCACGATAAAAATGTATTTCAACGCACCGGCTTGATCGGCATGGGAAATGGTGTGACGACTTTCTCGCCAGTAGTCGCATCACGAATGGCTAATTGGCCTTTCCGGTCAACTTCCTCAATGCGCACGATGCTTTGCATAGGCAGGTGAAGTACTTTAGTGTTCGCAAATTCATCGCGCAGGCGCTCTTCAGTCGGATCGACGACCAGGCCTTCGTTGACGTCGAAAACCAGTTCGCTGATTTCGGTAAACCCCCAGATGTCACCCGACATGATTTTACGGGCGTAGAGCTCGTAAATTTTTCCGGCATTGAAGAAGGTGATTTTGTAGAGCTTTTTCATGATCTAGTGGATTCGTGGAAGTTTAATGAACGGTCGCATCAGCAGGGCAATGATAATACCTGCAATAAAACCGCTAACATGCGCCCACCATGCAACATAGCCGAAGGCCGGGCCAAGAAACGTAAACAGCCATTGCAGCAAGGCCCAGACCCCGATCAATACCACTGCGGGCAGGCGAATGAATTCCAGCCACAGTCCGAGCGGCAAAACGATTCCCAAGCGCGCGCTCGGGAACAGCGCCAGATATGTCCCGATCAGCGCCGAGACGCCACCACTGGCTCCGACGATCAATCGACCCGGCGTATCCAGCATTAGCGAGGCAACAAGATTTGCAATCGCACCGCCGAGCAGGAATACGGTAAGTAATCGCCATGGGCCGAGTGATTTTTCGGAAGGAAAGGCAAATATCAGCAGGAAGATCACATTGCCAAGCATATGTATCCAGCTGATGTGAATAAATAAT
>JBDTTC010000049.1:0-4061 GCA_039930825.1 Arenimonas sp. | reverse complement strand
AGTCGCAAGGTAACGATCGAATTCGACGGTACAGTCAATTCGAAACTGCCTTGGGACTTCCAGCCTTCGCAACTGACGATGGAAGTGATTCCGGGCAAAATGTACGACACCCACTACATCGCAAAAAACAATGCGTCGTATGCGGTGGTGGGCAATGCGGCGCCATCGGTAACGCCGGTAGTGGCTTCCAGCTTTTTCCAGAAAACCGAATGTTTCTGTTTCACGCAACAGCTTTTGAAAGCCGGCGAACAGCGCGATATGCCGGTACGTTTCGTCATCAATCCGAATCTGCCGGAAGATGTGCATACCATTACGCTGTCGTATACTTTTTTCATTAATGACAAGGCAACCGCGCTCGCAAAAGCGCCGAGCTCATCACTGACCGCAAGGTCGGCGCCATAACACTTTAGATAAAGACTGGGGAATTACCATGGCACATGCCCAACCCGACGCAAACGTATATTACGTTCCGCATCACAGCCGTTGGCCTTTCATAGGCTCGATCGTCATGTTCACCATGATGTTTGGTGTAGCCAACTGGTTCAATGGAAGCGACTGGGGCTTCAATGTTTTCATGGTCGGCGTGCTCGGCCTGCTGCTCACGCTTGGCTTCTGGTTTGGCGACGTAATTGCGGAATCGATGCAAGGTCATTACAACGACCAGGTCGATACTTCTTTCCGAATGGGCATGATGTGGTTCATTTTTTCCGAAGTCATGTTCTTTGCTGCGTTTTTCGGCGCGCTATTTTATGCACGCAACTTTGCCTTGCCTTGGCTATCCGGCGAAGGTCACGGTGCGATGACCAATAACTTTCTCTGGCACGGTTTCACAGCCGGTTGGCCGACCAATGGTCCGGGTGCTATCGGCGGCGAGTTTGAAACGATTCCAGCCTGGGGTTTGCCACTGGTCAATACCCTGATTTTGCTGACTTCCGGCGTGACCATCACAATGGCTCACCATGCGCTGAAAGAAAATGCCCGTAAGGCATTGCTGATCTGGCTCGGCCTGACAGTTGCGCTCGGCGCACTGTTCCTGTTTTATCAAGCCGAAGAATATATCCACGCTTACCACGAACTGAATCTCACCTTGGGTTCCGGCATTTACGGCTCGACGTTTTTCATGTTGACCGGCTTCCACGGCATGCACGTCGCACTCGGTACCATTATGTTGTCGGTGATGTGGCTGCGTTGCGCCAAGGGCCATTTCAGCAAAGACCACCATTTCGCATTCGAAGCAGTTGCCTGGTATTGGCATTTCGTGGACGTGGTGTGGCTGGGTTTGTTCTTGTTCGTCTACGTGCTGTAGTCAACGCGCATTTCATAAAAAAGTCGGCAATGCCGACTTTTTTTTGGCTGGCATAATCAATACAGCAGAGCTTCACCGGATTTTAATTGACGTGTCGTTTTTAAAGTCCGACTATGAGATTGAGGGTTACATAGGTCAAAAACGGCGGTCGGGAATTAGGCAGCTGTTCTGGACATCAACAAAATTTCAAGGGGAATCCATATGGCAGGTTTGGCAATGTTAGGTCTTTTAATTGCGGCAGTTGGAGGAATCTGGCTGCTAGTAATCACTTTTCAGACCAGTATTCTATGGGGACTAGCCTCGCTTTTTATTCCCATCGTAAGTCTGATATTCGTGATCATGCATTGGGAAGAAACAAAAAAACCGTTCCTGATTGAGCTTGCCGGAATAGCAATTATGGTGGCGGCCGGAATGATGGCTCCAGGCCAACCGGCGATGGGTACCTAAGGAGAGCGATCATTAATTTGAAAAGGCGGCTATCGATTTGCTTTTCCCGCAGCAGCATTTTCGGCGACGCGAACATGCAACCCAGCAATGAGCTTTGATCTCTACTTACAAGCGTTCGAGAATGGTAAACCGGCAGGCATGGCTCCGGAAATTATTCGTGCCACTTTCGGGCAATATCTGGTCGAAGTCGAAGAGGATTTCTGGCAGGTGCTGTATAACGAGGATGAATCAAGCGATCTTTTTTTACAGATGCTGCCTGGCGATGCAAGCCTGATTCATTCGATATCTATTCATCGGCCTTGCAGGGACATACGGCTTTGGGAGGCGGTTTGGCGATTGCTCAAAATGCCGGGCACCATATTTTATTTTCCGGGCTGCAGTGCGCCGTTATCGCGCGATCCGATGGCGTCACTCGCCATGCCAGCCGATATGCGGGAATCGCTCGGCGATGCGGTTGTCGCTTACAGTGCACTGGAAATCTTCGAGTCATTCGAGAGCATTTGATCGCGGGGTCGAGATGGATGGATTAACCCTGGTTAATACCGTGTGGCTTTATCACGCCAGTATAGATACCCAGAATAACCAGGAGTATCAATCCCACTGACAGGCCGATACGCCAGCTGAGCGATTTGACTGTTCGATTGCTTTTGCCCTTATCAACCATCATGTAATAAAGACCGGCACCCAAGTTATATAAAATGACGATTAACACGCCGATTATGAGCAGTTTTTGCACGGTGAACACCTCGGATAAGCGATAATTGCATTATCCGCTTTCGATGAGAGAAATGGGTGAAAAAACCCTGGCTTTATTACCTATTTGCCGTCATTTTATGTCTGGCTTTTTTCTCGCTAGGGCGCTGGCAACTTGCGCGTGCCGAATGGAAACAGCAGCGTCTTGATTCAGTCGCCGCGATCTTGAAAAACAGAAAACCGCAATCGCTATCGCTGCTCTCGATGCAAAACAGTACTGATTTGGCATGGACAGCGGGACGTGGGTATTTTATCGACGCACCGGCATTGCTGTTGGATAACCAACGGCTCGGCGAACAGGTTGGTGTGAGTGTGTATCGGGTATTTCAGCCTGATCAAGGTAGTGCCTTGTTGGTGAATCTTGGTTGGTTGCCGGTACCGGGTGATCGCAGCATGCCAAAGCTCGAGAAAATCTCGGGCGCATATGAATTGAACGGACTGCTCGCGGCTCCGCCTTCACCTGGACTTGCGATTGGCCCGGCCTATGTTAAAAGCAATCAAGATTATTGGTTACTAACCCGAATGCCGTTGCATGAGTTGAGTAGCGAATTAAAAATATCATTATCGCCCCGGGTATTGCGTTTGAACCCGGAGCTTAAAATGGGTTATGCACGTGATCTGGATGTGCTACCCAACACACTGCCGCCGGAAAAACACCGAGGCTATGCCGTGCAATGGTTTGGCATGTGTCTGGCAACCATCATCATCACTTTGATTCTAGCGTTTCGCCAAAAGAAAAATCATCCAAGAGAAATTAAATGACTGATACAGCACGTCCATCACAATTGAAGTCGCGTTTGATTTTGCTCTTGATAGTCGCGATGTTTTTTTCCTCGTTCCTGATTGCATGGGGTCTGCGCTTGTCTGGGTGGACTCCGAGTGGTTCGAAAAATCTTGGCGAGCTGATCCAGCCACCAAAAGATTTGTCTCAGGCCGGATTTCTATATGCCGATGGCAAACCCTATGCCTGGGAAACCGAAAAACATATTTGGCGGGTGGTCGTGGTACCGGGTGAAAATTGCCAACTCGTTTGCACGAAGATGACCGACACCTTGCTACGTATCTGGGAAACCCAGGGACGCCAGGCAGATCGCGTTGACGTATTGTGGTTCGGTGACTTGCCGAAGGACGCTCACACGTTTCGTAAGTTATTCGTGATGCAGTCATCTCCAGCACTGCAAACGGCGCTTACGTTCACTTCCACCGACGATTCGCTACCGGTGTACCTGATTGATCCTAATGGCTTCCTGGTAATGCAATACCGTCCCGGGTTTGAGCCCTCGGATCTACGTAAAGACTTGGCGCGTTTACTGAAATAAACCCGTTTAATCACGTAAAATACCGATATGAAACCTCCTTTCCGTCATTTTCATCGTTTAGCCTGGGCTGCGGTGGCGCTGGCTTTTTGCGTCATCGTGTTTGGCGGCTTTGTCCGCTTGTCGAACGCAGGGCTGAGCTGTCCTGATTGGCCGACTTGCTACGGGCAGGCTGCATGGCCTACTCAGGCGCATGAAATTGCAAACATAAAGCTGAAATAGCTTACGCCTTGAGCGCG
>JBDTTC010000048.1:0-10665 GCA_039930825.1 Arenimonas sp. | reverse complement strand
CAGCCAGGGCAGGACGAACAGAACGGCGAGACATGGCATTCCTTGCACTAGAGCGGGTTCAAATGAGAATGAATCTTATTTGCTTCCGCCTGTAAATGCAAATGGTTCTTGATTACAAATTGTCGCGTTTCGTCGTCACATCAGCCTTCCAACAAATCTCGCGCTCAAATCTCCGATCAATTTGGCCGCCGCGCCGTGCTAACAAATATCGTCATCAGTAAAGGCTGGGGTACAATGCGTCTTCACCGTGCTTAGTCCGGTGGCTCAGCAACATCACGCGCCCGTAGCTCAGCTGGATAGAGTGTTGCCCTCCGAAGGCAAAGGTCACAGGTTCGACTCCTGTCGGGCGCGCCATTTAGTGGGTAACCAGGGCCTAAATTTCTTCCGCCCTGACTACCGTGACAAAAGCCTCATAAAAAAAGCGGCTTCCGGTGTTATTTTGCAGGCTTGTCCATTTCACGGAAGTTTTGCAATGAATCGATTCCACTACGCACTAGCGCTGAGTGTCGCCGCGTTTTCCAGTCAAGGCTTCGCAAGTGATTTAAAGCTGGCGAGCTGGAATCTGGGCTGGCATTTAAGCCAGGCCGAAGCGAAGACCTGGATTGCCGGTTGCGATGCCAGGTACGAATTGAATGGAACCAGCAAAACCTGGCAGCGTTCCAAAAATGCGAATGCAACTACGGGGTGGCAAATGGATTGGCGTCCAAGAGATGCCGCCATCCAATTACCCTGGACGATTGAGAAAATGCCGCCTTGCAGTGTCTATGAAGGCGACGACAGAAAAGTAATTCCGGTTACGCAAGTCTTGTTCAAAAACCGGGCGCAACAAATTGCAAAAATAATTGCGGATATATCGCCCGATGTGATGGCATTTCAGGAAGTGTCCGGCGAAGCGGCGATCAAGGATGTCCTTGGCAAGGCAGCCAGCCAATATAAAGTGTGTTCCTTCAAGGGCTATTCGGTGCAACGACTGGCCTTTGCCTGGAAAAAAACATTGAGCAAAGCAAATGGCGTTTGCGAAATTAACGATGCTTTGTCGCTGCCGGAAAACGGCACCGAGCGTCGCCCACGCCCGGGCCTGCGTCTAGCCTTGGATATCAACGGCAAGAAAACCGCATTTCTCAATGTACATTTGAAAAGCAGTTGCGTATCGCCATTGGAAATGAACGAACAAAAACGCGGGCAGTTGGAAAGTGATCAAAAAGATTGCGTGGTGCTGCAACAACAAATTATGCCATTGGAAAACTGGATCGAAGAATCATCAAAGTCTTTTGATCGCTTTATCGTGATGGGCGATTTCAATCGCGATTTATGGCATGAACTGGATAAGGCCAAAACTGTTTCCGTACGAATGGATTCCAGCGACCCAACAACAACTCGTGATACTAAAGTTCGCGTACGTTTATTGTTACCGGAAGTGAATGACGGCTTGCCCGCGCAATCACAAATGAACTTGGTAGCTGCTAACTGCAGCGTGAGCGAAGCGGCAAACAGTTTGTGCGAGAAAGCGCACTTGGTCCGGCTTTCAAGAGATGAAATGAAAGCTTTGGTTAGCGACATGGGTTGCCGTAATCCGATTGAATTGGATCAAATGCTGGTCAGTAATAACTGGAATGCCGGTGATGCGGTTTCGCATGCGATAAAACTTTCGATCGCTCCCTATGGTGATTCAAGTGCAGCAGGCTTGGCGGCTTCAGATCATTGCCCAACGCAGATAAGCTTGCCCAATCCATAGGTGCAGTCAAGGCGCACCATCGCGAAGGTTTTTGATGTCGCGAATACAAAATTGTCGCACCGCGCAGGCGGGAACCTAGCGGCGTTGCTCTCATCGATGCATCCCCGCCAAACGTATTCCGAGATTAGCGCGAATTATTGCGTTGTAAAATTTCGCTCCTTGTTACCGAAAATATTTTTTCACAAATTAAGAAGACTATCGCTACCGATAGGCTTGTGGGTGCACAATGAGGGCAGAATCATTCGGAGAAACCCAAATGTCGAACGTACCTAGCACTGGCGGTATAGCCCAGCATCTCGATGAGAGTGCGGCGAAGCAATTGTTCTTCGGCAATATTCTGGATGAACACCTGTTTCCATACCCGCAAATTCGCGAACGTGACCGCGAAATGCTCGGTGCAATGAATGATGCGATCGATCAATTTCTGAAAGACAAGCATCACGATTTGGCGCAATACGATCGCAATGCCGAGCAGCCGGAAGAATTCATCCAGGCGCTGCGTGACATGGGTTTGTTTAGCCTGATTATTCCGGAAGAATATGGTGGCCTTGCCTTATCGAACGGCGCCTACGCCCGCGTGCTTGGCCAAACCAGCAGCCATGACAGTTCGGTGTCATTGACCATCGGTGCCCACAGTTCGATCGGCATGAAAGGCTTGTTGCTGTTCGGTAACGATGAGCAAAAGCAGCGTTACCTGCCGAAATTGGCAACGGGTGAATTGATTGCCGCCTTTTGTCTGACTGAATCCGGTGCTGGTTCTGATGCCGCCGCCATTCGCACGAAAGCAACGCGCAACGATGACGGCAGCTGGATTTTGAACGGTGAAAAGATATGGATTACCAATGGCGGCATCGCCGGTTTTTATACCGTATTCGCCAAGACGGATACTCCTGAGGGCAAGGTCACGGCATTTTTAGTCGAAGCCGGTTGGAAAGGCGTCGCCCATGGGCCGCATGAAGACAAAATGGGTATTCGTGCTTCTTCGACCACAACGGTTTCCTTCACCGATGTGAGAGTTCCGCCAGAAAACGTACTTGGCGCCGTCGGTAAAGGCTTCAAAGTGGCGATGAGTATTCTCAATAGTGGCCGTACCGGTTTGGGCGGTGGTGCAGTTGGCGGCATCAAAACATTAATTCGCCTTTCAAGCGCACAAGCAAAAGAACGCAAGCAATTCGACAAACCCATTGCCGAATTCGGCTTGGTCCGCGAAAAAATAATGCAGATGACGGTCGATTGTTTCGCCGCCGAAAGTACGGTCTGGATGGTGGCACACATGATCGACAGCGGCTGCACCGATTATTCGGTGGAAGCGGCGATCAGCAAAGTCTTCGCCAGCGAAGCGGTTCAGAAAGCTTCGTATGAAGCACTGCAAATTGCAGCGGGCAACGGCTATATGCGGGAATTTCCGTATGAACAAATTACCCGTGATACCCGCATTCTTTCGATTTTCGAAGGTACCAACGAAATTCTGCGTTTGTATATCGCATTGTCCGGCATGAAAAACGTGGGTGTTGGCTTAGGCGAATTAAAAGCTGCGGTGGGCGATATCTTCAATGACCCGATTAAAGGTTTTGGTGTGCTCGGCGATTACACCAGTCGGCGCATGCGGGAAGCCACCGGATATGGCACGGATAAAATTCTTTACGCACTGGAACCACAACTGAAAAAATTCGCCGCCGTTTACGAAAAATATGCGGTCGAATTATCGAAAGCTTCCGATCAATTATTGCGCAAACACGGCAAAGCGATTGCCGATCAGCAATATGCACAAAAACGCATTGCCGATATCACCATTGATTTGTTCGTGGGCCTTTGCGTATTGTCGCGTGCCGATAGCTTGTTAAAAGCAGACCACGCCTCGGCCCCGCAAGCGGTCGATATTGCTACTATTTTTACCCGCCAGGCGCGTCGCCGGATGGCGCGTAACCAGCGTGCACTGGAACGTAACGAAGATGCCGAGACCGAACGCCTAGCTTCGGCAATTCTTGAACGCGGCAGCTACGCCTGGGATGTGATTTGAAACGTAGCCCGGGTCATGGCTCTATCTGACCCGGGACTCATCAATCTCTGATGTAGAGAGTCACCGCACGCCGTTAAAAACTACCGCTTTACCACTTCCACCCGGCGATTTTGCGCGCGACCAATCGCCGTATCGTTCGGCGCCACCGGTTGGGTTTGGCCTAAGCCGGTGGTCTTCATTCGATCTGTAGCAATGCCTGCCGCGACCAGCGCTGCCTTCACCGACGCTGCGCGTCGCTGGCTGAGGTCCAAATTGTGCGCGGCGTTGCCGGTTGCATCCGTGTGGCCTTCAATGCCGACATGCCATGATGGATTCGCTTTCAGCGCAGCCAGTAATTCATCGATGGCCGGCTTTGCATCGGCACGCAAGTGGTCGCTGTCGAGATCGAAATTGATGCCGTAAATCCGCACGTGGCCTTCGGCTGCAAGCTGGGTGGCAACGATATTTCCGCTTGCAGCTTTAGGGTTCCAGTTCGTGCAGGAGCCGACCTTGTCACTAATCTTCTTCAGATCCCAAGTCGCCGACCATGCATTGCTTCCTGCATCAGCCCACCAACCCTCGAAATTCTTACCGTCGCGCTTAAGCACCATAATTGCGGCGCCCTTGCCATGGGGTTGCAGCCAGCTCAGGCGCATTAGGTGTGATTCAAGCCCGCCTTGTACGAGGCCGCGGTCGTGTTCATAGCAGCCGCTGAGCTGAGCGCCGTCCTGCAGCAGGTGGAAATTTCCATAGACAGCTGTGCTGTAGGTACCCGAGAGATTGGTCGGCAAGGCGGTCTGTGTAAGTTGTTTTCCAAGCGTGCGAAATTCCATGAGTTCGCTGTAATCCGAATCGCCATGGTTACTGTTGACGACAAGCTTGATCCAGCGGCCAGTACCGAATTTGGCCAGGTTAAAGTGCTGTTTATTGAGGCCGGGCTTGAGAGCAATGCCGGCTAAGGATGTAAACCCAGCAGTTGCCGATGTGGAAGACACAAGTACATCGATATTCCTGGCTGCGCGCCCGGTTCCATCCGTCGCTGCTGTATCGAACTCAAGCGCATGGATCTCGGATGACTCTGGCAGCGAAATAACAATCGAGAACGGGCCTTGCGCACCTTTCTCCGTGGCCCAGCCGGTTTCAGAATTCTCATCGGTGATCCAGCGGGCCTGCCAGCTCTCGCCATACTCTGAGCTCACGTTCTCTACCAAAGCGCCATTGGCAAATGCAGTGAGGTTGATGTCTTGTGAGGTCGCCGCCGGCGCGGCACTACCGACGGGGGAGGCGAAAGTTAAAAACATTGCGACTGCGAATGCGGCTGTTTTCATCGACCAATCCTCGAATACAAATGTAGGGAATCGTGATTCGGGAGTATAGGCCAATCAGCTGGCCGCCATGCCTGCAACAACGCCCGGACCAGGTTATCGCAAGCAAAGGTGCACCATCAGAGCCAAAGAGTGTGCTCAAGCGCAGCGACATCGAAGCAAAGGCGTCGGATTCAACAATGCACCATCACACAAATAGCGCACCTGGTCGCATCCTGTATTAGTTTTAATTCAATACGCATCGGGTAGGGCTATGTTTTAAAACCTAACCCGAATGCAGTGCAACACGATCCTGGAATTCTTTAAGCTGGCGAAATCGTTAACCGGCATCACATGCAGCAATAACAAAAAAAGTAACGACAACCCTATCCTATGATCCAATTTTATCCGAGATATCCATTAAACCTTTGCGTAGCTCACCTGCCGATTTGTCAAACCAGCGCTTACAAGCATGTTGAAAGGCAGAGGGTTCCGAAAATCCTAACAAATAGGCCGTCTCGTTTACCGATAGACCACTGCCAAGATGCTCGCCTGCCAAATCGCGCCTTGCTTCATCGAGCAAATGTCTAAAAGTCGTGTTCTCCAGCGAAAGCCGCTCACGAAATATTTTTACACTGCATCCGCATTCCCGAGCTACTGCCTCAATGCTTGACGTAGAACCCAGCAGGAAAGTTTTGACGATTTCACGACGCGCTTTTTCACGAAGTGAAGTAGATGCCGCTCTTGGCATTTTCTCGTTGTCCAATTCCGACTTCACCACCTTGTCTAAAATTCCATACATGTATTGGTCGCGTGTAAGCAAAGGCCAACCGAATATTGCCGCATCAAATTCAATGCTGTTGTGGCTCGAATTGAATAATGGAACTAGACCGAAACGATGTTTGTAGGCATCAAGGACTGCCTGTGCCGGAAACATAAATTCGATTTTCCTTATCGGCAATGTTTTCCCTGTTGCGCGGGTAAGAAAAACCATAATCATCGAGAAATAATGTTCAACAATCCAGGGATTGCCAAAGCTTTCGGTTCGGTGCTCGTAGCTGAAGCGAACAAGCGGGCCATGGTTTTCACACGTCATGAAATCGGCCGAGCTGGCGATGCTTGCATAGCTGCAGAGTGCTTCCAGAGCGGCACCGACATTGGCACAGCGCATGGCCAGGTGCGCCAGAATATGCATCTGGCCTTCCGGAAAGGCATCTACCATCCGCAGGCCAATATCGGGCTGTAACATTGCAGCCCTCGCCCAGAGTTCACGGAATGGCAGCAGCGGCATTCTGCAGTCGGGTGAGGACAAGGCGTCGCGCGATAATCCGGCCGCTTTCAAGATGTCATCCGCGTTGACGTTTGCATCGTCAAGAATGCCGACCAAAAAACGCGAGGTAATGGATGTCGTCGTCGGGGAATTCACTGGCGGGAATGTCAAATCACAAATGAGTTAACTCAAATCATCGCTAACCCCGAAGGGCTTGTCCACACTCGATCATTGAACTGTCGGAGGGCACCTTCATGCTGGACTGGATTTCGCAACATCCTGCCATTGTCATCTTCTTAATATTTATCGGCTTTGCCGGTATAGAAGCAATGCGCGGCGTATTTAGAAGCAAAAAAGCCAGCCGTGAAGATGCCACCTTGGAAGTCGTCATCACGCTATTGTTGTTAGCGGTTATTTATCCGGCCATTTTGCATATCGTGATGTTTTTTGCCAACATGCTGACACCCGGTTTGGCGGGGTCGCTATCGGGCTGGCCGCTATGGGCGATGTTCGGCATTTTTTTACTCGGTGATGATTTAACACAGTATTGGTGGCACCGAATTTCGCACACTTCGGTACTGTGGCCATTGCACCGCGCACATCATTCGGCACCGCATATGGGCATACGTATCGTCTATCGAAACAACGCCTTCTATTACGCCATGATGCCCGGCTTGTGGATAAGCGCTTATCTCATCTATCTGGGTTTCGGTGCTGTTTACCCCTGGTATTTAATTCTGAAAACGCTCGTCATTTTCGGGGCACATAGCGAACTGCGTTGGGATCGTTTTCTATATCGCCATCGTTGGTTAAATCCCTTGGCCTGGGTTATTGAACGCACGATTTCCACACCGACGACCCATTTTGCCCACCATGCGATCACGCAGGACGATGGCATCGGCCACTATCGCGGTAATTACGGCAACTTCCTGTTTATCTGGGACGTGATATTCAGAACCGCCTTGATCACCCGCCACTATCCACCGGTTTTCGGCTTGCGCGATGATGTCGACCATGGTCAGGAGCGCTGGTGGATACAGTTGCTATATCCGGTATTCAAATCGAAACGTGCGCAGTCGGCATTGTCGAAAGAGCCGGTCATTATTTCATGACGATATCCTGAGCTTTCACCGATAACCGGGTACTCGAGTACAGTCAATAAGGTTGTGGGAGCCACTTCAATGGCGATAGTTCTATGAGCAATCGCGTTGTGAAGTCTTGGCAAAGACTCTGCTGCTTATCGCCACTGAAGTGGCTCCCGCAGTGAGCCGACTTAGACTTGCTGCGCTTCTACCAAACGACGTCTTGTCGGCAACGCATGTTTGAAAATACGCACCAGTACGCCGGCATATTGTTTCCAGAAACCGCCGGTGTTGTAGTTCACGTTGTAACGTGCACAAATTTCCTGCACGCGTGGTGCGATATCGGCATAACGGGGTGCCGGCAAATCCGGGAATAAATGATGTTCGATTTGATGGCTCAAATGTCCGGTCAATAAATGAAACCAGCGACCGCCTTCAAGATTGCTCGAGCCCTGAATCTGGCGCAGATACCATTGTCCGCGGGTTTCATTCTCCACTTCCTTGCGGGTATAGGTTTGCACATCTTCGGTGAAGTGGCCGCAGAAAATAATCGCATTGGTCCAGAGATTGCGAATCAGATTCGCTACCAGGTTGCCAAGTAACACGCGCGGCCATTGCCAAAATGCGAGTGCCGGGAACAGCACGTAATCCTTGAACAATTGCAGACCGGCCTTGCGTAAAAACGGCGAGACGCGTTCGCGGAATTCCGCGAATTTCATGCGGCCTTTGACGAAACGGCCAATCTTGACATCATGCACCGCCACGCCCCACTGGAAATTCATCGCAAGCAATAAATACCAGAACGGTTGCAGCAAGGTGGACGGTGTCCATTTTTGTGATTCAGTCAGGCGCAACATGCCGTAACCGAAATCGTGGTCCAGACCTAGCACATTGGTGTGGTTGTGATGTTCGACATTATGCGAATGACGCCAATGATCACCATCGCAAACAATATCCCACTCATAGGTTTGCGAATTCAAGGACGGGTCATTCATCCAGTCGTACTGGCCGTGCATCACGTTGTGGCCGACTTCCATGTTTTCGAGAATCTTGGCCAGCGACAAACCCACCACGCCGGCGACCCAGCTGATCGGACCAAAACCAAACATCAACGAGCCGCGACCGGCGATGGCCGATGCCTGCACGATATGGCGCATCTTGCGAATATGTTTCGCATCGCGTTCGCCGATGTCATTCAATACTTCCAGTCGCAATGCATCGAGTTCGGCTTCGAACCCTGCCAGTGCTTCGCCTTCCAATCGTGTTTTGAAAACCATAAATAATTCCTGAAATTAAAGAACGATATCGAGCGCGCTGTTCGGGGTGGAAATGCAAAGTTGAATCAGTTCCTCGCCCGGGCCGGAAACCTGGCCGGTGAGAATATTCGTAACCGTGCCGCTGCGTTTCAGGCATTGGCAGGTGCGGCAAATACCGCGACGGCAGCCGAATTTCGGCTGTAAGCCGGCAGCTTCCGCGCCATCCAATAAATTTTGTCCAGCCTGTACGGTGAATACTTGCTCGGTATCACCGCGAGTAATCACGTGTTCTGCAGCATCGAGATCAATCGGTGCAGCACGACGACCAAAACTTTCGCTTTGCAGAGAGTCGCTGCGACCAGCATCGGCAAACATTTTTTCAATCGTCTGCATGAAGCCATCGGGGCCACAAAGCAGGGTTTCGCGTTCGTTCCAATCGGGAACGAGTTTCGAAATAATCTCGGCATCGACACGATGATTATTTTCCGTCGTATGCAAATGCACGCGAAGATTGCTTGGTTGCGAAGTCAGCACCTGCAGTTCTTTTGCAAAAATAAGATCGGCATCAGAGCGACCGCAATGCACAATCACCACATCACGCTTTGAATCTTCATTCACGGTTGCCTGCAGCAAAGACATCATCGGTGTAACGCCACTACCCGCGCTCAGCATCAATAATTTGCTGTCGTTTGAACGCGGCTCGAATTCGCCCTGGGCCTGACTCAATCGAACGATTTGCCCAACTTGCAAAGCATGTGCCGCGTTTGAAACCGGGCCGTCGGTTTTCTGTTTGATGGTGATGCGGATCAAGCCGTCGTTGCCGGGGGCAGTGGAAAAACTGAAACAACGGGCATGGCGCGTGCCATTGATTTCCAGTTCCAGAAGAACATGTTGGCCAGGACGAAACCCTTTGAAGCGCGCGTTCGGTTTCAACCAAATACTTTTAACGCCGGGTGCTTCATCCACCAGCTTTTCTACCCGAGCCCGGGCTTCCATCAAAGACCATAAAGGATTGATCGTGGTGGTCAATCGGTCCCAGGCCGAACGCTGGTTTAGCGGCGCCCAGAGCGGGTGCCTTAGAAACTGGCGAACACGTGAATGTCGATCTTTAGGCTTGGTTTGCGGCTTATTCATGTTGAGGCCCAGAATTACAGTAAACATATGTTTACTCAATAGCCCTAGAGTTTCAACCCTAAATATGACAATTCGCCTATCGTCTATACTGCGTATTCAGCCAAATGGCTGTTCTCAGGCCTTTGGAGAGCGCTTTGTCCGTCAGTAAACAAGCCGTAACGCGAATTGAACCACCCGCCACCGGTACGCGTATCGAGCAAAAAGAGCGCACCCGCCAGCGGATTTGCGAGGGCGCGCTGAATCTGATTGGTCAGGGCCGCAGTTTTACCTCTTTGAGCTTGCGCGAAATCACCCGCGAAGCCGGCATTGTTCCGGCCGCGTTCTATCGTCACTTCAGTGATATGGATGAATTGGGCTTGGCCTTGGTAGAAATGGGCGGGGTTGCCTTGAGACGCTTGCTGCGTGAAGCACGCCGCGACGGTATTCCGCCGACCGACATGCTGCGTGGCTCGGTCTTGATCTATAAACGCTTTGTCGAAGAACGCTCCTTGGTGTTTCGTTTCATCGCAGGCGAACGTGGCGGCGGCTCGAAAGTATTACGCAATGCGATTCGCACAGAAGAAAGCCACTTCGCTTCCGAAATGGCACAGGATTTACGCACACTCGGAACAGTGACCGATCTTTCGAGCGCAAGTTTGCAAATGATTTGTGGCCTGGTCGTTACCACGATGTTGAATGCCGCTTCCGATATTCTGGATTTGCCGAAAGCTCAGGCCCGGCAGGAAAAAGAGATGGTCGATAATTTCGTCAAACAGCTGCGTCTGATTTTTATCGGTGCCAGATTCTGGAAAGAGACGTAGCCCGGGTCATGGCTCCCTCTGACCCGGGTTGATCTGCGACATTGCCTCGCAAAAAAATCCCGAAGACCTAAAAATAAAACCGTGG
>JBDTTC010000047.1:0-11465 GCA_039930825.1 Arenimonas sp. | reverse complement strand
ATCGCTACCAAAAACGCTGACGGACAACTCCTGTTTGATGCCCGCTGGCGAATGGAGCTGGTTGACGACGACGCCTTCATCAAAGATGCCGATGCCAATACACTGCGATTACGTTTGGGCTTTCGTACGCCGGTACGAAGTGGCTGGAGCGGCGTTGTTGAACTTGAACACACTTCGCATTTATTCAGCGAAGACTTCAATAGCACGGCGAATTACCAAACCTCCTATCCGGTAGTGGTTGATCCAGACAACACCGAACTCAATCAAGCTTATGTGCAATATGCGCCCACCGACGCGACGAAAGTTATGTTCGGTCGCCAACGCGTTATCTACGATAACCAACGCTTTTTCGGCAATGTTGGCTGGCGTCAGAATGAACAAACTTTTGATGCTCTAAATTTCGAACATCGGTTTGCTAACGGTTTGAATTTCCGCTACACCTATCTTGACCGTGCCTTGCGAATTTACGGCGATGATCATCCGAATGAAAATCTCGCACGCTGGCAACTTGATGCACATCTATTAAGCCTAAGCTACAAGGTCGGCCCAGGCACACTTACAGGCTATGCACATTTCATTGAAAACCAAACATTGCCTTTGAGCTCGCACCAAAACATCGGTGTTCGCTATGCCGCCAAACACGACAATAATGAAGGCATGGGATGGCTGGCAACTGCTGAATATGCGAAACAAAATGACTACGCCAACGGAAGTAATTTGATTGATGCCGATTATTTTTTACTGGAAGGCGGCCTAGTCTGGAAAGCCAATACCTTTAAGGCAGGTTGGGAACGATTAGGTGGAAATGGTAGCTATGGTTTTGCCACGCCCTTTGCAACATTGCACGCTTTTAATGGCTGGGCCGATCGTTTTCTAAACACGCCTGCCAACGGGCTTGATGATGCGTATCTTGGCTGGAGCCGCAAATTCGGCAAGCTCAATGCGAATGTGGCCTTCCATGATTTCAGCTCAGACCACGCTTCCATTCATTACGGCCATGAATGGGATGCCTCACTCGGCTGGGCCTTTGCACCGAAATGGAATGCATTGATGAAATTTGCTGATTATCGCGCTGATGATGTCGGTTTTGATGTGACGAAAACCTGGGTCAGCATGGAGTACATTTATTAAAAATGATCTCTCCTCGTTTTTGCCGCATTGATTCAATGTTTCAACGCATTTTATCAAGAAACTCCGGCTTTAAATCCAATATTCATTATTTCAGGGAATGATTCGCATTCATTACCTGGCATTTTATCGGAACTCAAAATTGGATTTACCCACACTGAATTTTATTAAATTACATGATTTTAGGATGCAGAAAAGGCGTAGTATTTAAGCTCACTCTCATTCGATACTAAAACCATCATGAATCGTTATAGCACCGCGCAACGCAATCTCCATTGGATTATTCTTATACTCATTGTACTTGCATACATTACGATGGAATTCCGAAGCGAATTCGCTCGCGGCAGTGCGGGTCGTGTATTCATGGTGCAATCGCATTATTGGTTGGGTATTTCTATACTGGCTCTATTTATTCCTCGAATATTGCTTCGCTTCAAACGCGGAACACCTGCGATTGAACCGGCACTTCCCGCTTGGCAGGCAAATCTGAGCATGCTCCTGCATGTCGCGATTTATGTTTTCCTTTTTGCCCAACCATTACTGGGCCTAGCGACCGTATGGACCGATGGCAAAGCCATCATGATTCCGTTTACCGGCATCGAACTTCCCGCGCTGCTGGCTGCAAACAAAGAACTGGCGCATCAACTGGAAGATTTACATAAGCTGCTGGCTGAAGTTTTTTATTATCTTGTCGGCTTTCACGTATTAGCGGCGCTCTATCACCACTTTATCCGCAAGGACGACACGCTTAAGCGTATGGTCTGAGCATTTGAATTTGCTTTGACTGAAATCAAGTTGAACCATTGGGCATGCTGTACCTTGTGGAATGAACGCGCTCACGCTTCTCGGCTATATCTCTGCAGCATTGCTGTTACAGCTTGCGGTAGGGATTGCCATCACGGTTCGAAATTACCGTCGTGACGCTGTTCACCCAACACTTACCTTGCATGACAACACTGCCGCAACGCCGACTTCCGCATGGCAGGGCTTGCGTGAATTCCGGGTTTTAAGTCGCCAATTCGAAGACATTGCACAGACAGTTTGCTCGTTTTATCTGGGACCGGTTGACGCATTGCCCTTAGCTAATTTCCTGAGTGGGCAATTTCTTACGGTTTCTTTGCACATTCAGGATTTGAAGCAGCAAACGAAAATACTCACTCGCTGCTACTCACTTTCAGACAATCCCGGTTTAAAGCACTACCGAATTAGCATCAAGCGTACGTTAGCTCCCTCGAATCTGTCGGATGTACAAGCGGGTATCGTCTCAAACTATTTTCACGACTATATTCGTGAAGGCGACATCATCGGGATACGAGCACCCGCCGGCCAATTCACTATCGATTCGGCATCCAATGCACCGATAGTATTGATTGCCGGTGGCATCGGCATTACGCCCTTGCTAAGCATGTTGCTCTGGTGCATCGAGCACCAGCCCACACGTGCTATTCATTTTTATTACGGCGTTAGAAATAGCCAGGAGCAAGCCTTCAAAGCACAGCTGGAACAGCTCGCACGGCAACATGAAAATCTGCATTTACATGTCGTGTACAGCAATCCGGTTGAAGGCGACACATTAAGTGGCGGCCACCAGCACTTTGGCTACGTCGATATGCATCTATTGCGAAGCACCTTGCCTTATGGCGAGCAGCATTTCTATGTGTGCGGACCTGCAGCGATGATGGAAATGCTGGTACCTGGCCTGATTGAGTGGGGCGTTAGTCGCAAAAATATTCACTTCGAAGCCTTCGGTCCCGCTTCGGTTCACGCCTATCAGATTGCGGATGACACGGCAGAAAATTTATCCGTTGAAGTGAAGTTCCAAAAATCCGAACGCACTCTCGTCTGGGATGGCAGTGACCAAAATCTACTCGATTTTGCCGAGCGCAACCATATTGCGGCTGAATCAGGTTGTCGTGCCGGTAGCTGTGGCAGTTGCGAAACCAAACTGGTTTCCGGAACAGTCAGCTATCGCGAGAAACCCGAATACGATGTTGCGCCCGGCCATTGCCTACTGTGCGTGGGGCGCCCCGACTCGGCATTGGTGATAGAGGCATGAACAAACTCAAGTCAACATTGCTAAGTCGCGAAGTACTACCGTTTTATATTTCACTTGCGGCTCTGGCCTTGGTCTCCTTGCTGTTGGATGCACTGCTGCATCTACTCGACCTTGTCTGGATAGGCCGCTATCTCGGCATTCCAGGCAGCTTGCTGATCCTGTTCTCGTTTGGCTATTCGCTGCGCAAACGACAATTAATCAAATCCGGCACGACGATTCGCTGGCTTCGGCTGCATGAACGCATGGCGTGGGCGGGGTCTTTGTTGATACTGGTGCATGCCGGTATTCACTTCAATGCCATTCTGGGTTGGCTCGCCGTCTGGGCGATGCTGATCAACATCGGCAGCGGACTGACTGGAAAATACTTGCTCGAACGTTCCAGAAAAAGACTCGAAGCGGAAAGACAAAAGTTGAAAGATGAAGGTCTCTCTGCCACACAACTGGAAGAACGTTTGCACTTGGACAGTTTGACTTTCGATGTCGTGAAACAGTGGCGTTCGGTGCACTTTCCGATCACGCTGGCTTTTGCCGTGCTTACCCTGGCCCATATCATCAGCGTGTTTATTTTCTGGGGCTGGAAATGAAACGTTCCCGGGTGCTCTCAATCATCGCGATCAATCTTGCTGTGCTCATTACGCTTGTTTTCGTGTTCCCGCATTTAATGATCAGCCCCGGCCCGGTGATAGCTGCCCATAGCGAGATTGGCACCGACTGTTTCGCCTGCCATAGCGCCTTGCGTGGTATATCACCGGAGCGCTGTCAGAGCTGCCATGTGATGAAGGATATCGGCATCCGGTCCACCGATGGCAAGACGCTAAGCAAAGGAAAAATAAAGCTCGCCTTTCATCAGCAACTACTTCAACAAGACTGCACGGCCTGTCATAGCGACCATGTCGGACCGGCATTGACCAAACACAGTCGCAAGTCCTTTTCGCATGCACTGATCAAAATGGAGGTGCGGACAAAATGCGATAGCTGCCACACCAGACCGGACACTAATCTTCACAGGAATTTGAATGCGAAAGTGGCTTGCAATCAATGCCATAGCACCGATGCCTGGAAGCGCACGACTTTCAACCACGACCTGCTGGCGAAAAATTCAAATCTGCAATGCGATGGCTGTCATCGAAAACCGAAAGATGACTTCCATCAGCAAGTACAGGGCAACTGCCAGCAATGCCATGGCGTGAAACAGTGGAAACCTTCGACCTTCAACCACGACAAGTTTTTCATGCTCGATCGTGACCATAACGTTGCCTGCTCGACCTGCCATGTCGATAACAATTTAAGCCGTTACACCTGTTATGGCTGCCATGAGCATACTCCGGCCAAAATTCGGGCCGAGCACGTCAAGGAAGGTATTCGCAATTTCGACAATTGCGTGAAATGTCACCGCAGTCCCGATGATGAGGGCGGTGGACGACGCGAGGATAGCAATAGCGGAGACGACGACTAGGGTTTCAGGCCTTTCCGACCACTGTTGCTGGGCGACTACCGGGATTCATGAACCCCGGCCAACGGCCTAATATTAGTAATTGCTAATATTAGTAATCTCTAATATAGTGGCGCCAGTTCCGGATAAGGCCTTCACCCATGTCGAAAAAAACCGCTACCGCCAAACCATCGCTGGCCGATATGCAGGCACATGCCTGCGAGGCTTCATCGCTCATGAAAGCAATGAGCAACGAACAGAGGCTGCTCATCCTGTGCTTATTGTTCGATAACGAACTGAGTGTTAGCGACTTACAGGCTAGGATCGAGCTCAGCCAATCAGCTCTTTCCCAACATCTTGCAGTCCTGCGCGAAGCAGGCTTCGTAAACACCCGCCGCGAGGCGCAGACAGTGTTTTATTCGCTGCCCAAAGGTCCGATCAAGAAAGTGATGCAAACCCTTCATAAAATTTATTGCGAGTAATCCCCCCATGAAAAACAATGTCTCCCATTTGATTCCCAATTTTAAACAACCCCGCCCACAGCTCATCACTGGTGGCCAGCATGAAGCAAACGCCTGGAAGCCACTCGCGGAAGCCGGCATTACCACGGTCGTGAATCTTCGCCCCGAAAACGAACTGCCCGGCAGAAATGAAGCGCAGGAAGTAGCAGCTGCCAATTTGACTTACATCAATCTGCCTGTTGAAGGACCTGCTAGTTTGAATAAGGCGCTGACCGATCAACTCTGGCAGGCGCTCAATGCAGCTGATGGTGGCGTGTTAGTGCATTGCGGTACCGGCAACCGTTGCGGCGCGATGTTGGCGCTCACCGAAGCTTGGTATCGCGAACACGATGTTGAAGATGCCATTGCCTTTGGCAAACAAGCCGGCTTGACCGGCATGGAACCGGTGGTTCGCGATCTGCTTGCCAAATAAGCCTTAGCGAACCCCAAGCAACACCTTTATCAGGAGTCAATCGTCATGGCACATATCGTTGTTATCGGTGCAGGTTTGGGTGGCATGAGTGCCGCTTACGAATTGCGTGAAACACTGGGTGCTGACCATCGCATCACCGTCATTGGCGATGGCGACCAATTCAGCTTCACGCCTTCCAATCCATGGGTTGCCATTGGCTGGCGTAAGCCTGCCGACATTTGTCTTCCGGCAGGTGAATATCTTGCAAAGAAAGACATCACTTTTATTCCGCGTGCCGTAACACAAATTCGCGCCGATAAAAAATGTGTCATCACCGATGCCGGACAAAATATTGAATATGACTATCTGGTTATTTGCACCGGCCCAAAACTCGCGTTCGAGGAAATCAAAGGCGCAGGTCCCGAAACCGGTTTCACACAGTCGATATGCACCACGCCACATGCGAGCAAAGCCTGGGCCGCCTACGAAGAATTTTTGAAAAATCCCGGACCCATCGTGATCGGCGCCGTGCAAATGGCGAGCTGCTTCGGCCCCGCCTATGAATTCGCGATGATCATTGATGCCGATTTGCGCAAGCGTAAATTGCGTGATCGCGTGCCGATGACTTTCGTGACCAGCGAACCGTATATCGGCCACATGGGCCTGGGTGGTGTCGGCGATTCGAAAGGACTGATGGAATCGGAATTTCGGCAACGCCATATCAAATGGATTACCAATGCCAGAATCGATGAAGTCAGCGAAAATTCGGTAACGGCTTCGGAACTCGATATCAAAGGCAGCGTACAAACCGAACATAAAATTCCATTTCATTACTCGATGTTATTGCCAGCATTCAAAGGTGTTGCCGCTGTCGCGAATGTCGAAGGTCTGTGCAATCCCAGAGGATTTGTACTGGTCGATAAACACCAGCGCAGCGTGAAGTATCCGGAAATTTTTGCGGCCGGTGTCTGCGTGGCGATTCCACCGGTGGAAGTGACGACGGTTCCCACCGGCGCACCTAAAACCGGTTTCATGATCGAATCGATGGTCACCACCATCGTGAAAAATATCGAAGCCGAACTGGCAGGCAAACCGGCCGATGTGCAAGGCACCTGGAATGCCGTGTGTCTGGCCGATATGGGCGACGAAGGCGTGGCCTTCGTGGCACTTCCGCAATTTCCACCCCGCAATGTGACCTGGGCAAAAAAAGGCCGCTGGGTACATCTGGCGAAAATTGCCTTCGAAAAATATTTCCTTTTCAAGATGCGGCACGGCACTTCCGAACCGGTCTATGAAAAATACGTTCTGAAGGCGCTCGGTATCGAGCGTTTGAAACCCGACACTAAATAACACTGGAGAACTGATATGAACATCGATAGAGCCGTTTTAGCTTTTGCCGGCATCATGATTTTAATCAGCGTGGCCATCGTCTATTTCATTTCACCCTGGGGCCTCGCGCTCACCGCCTTCGTCGGCTTGAATTTATTGCAGTCTTCTTTCACCGGATTTTGTCCGGCGGCAAAAATATTTGGCAAGCTCGGCTTTCAGGTCGGCAACGCATTCAAGTGAACTCACTCATATCTACTTTTCGTTTTATTGCGCCGTTAGTATTTGCTCTGGGTTTATCGGCCTGCGGCGATGCGACGGTGCCCGCTGAAAAAACCGGCGTTAATACCGATGGCATCGCCGTACTCAAACTAAGGAATGCGACCGCTGGCAATACACGCCAGTGGGATGGCGTGGTGGAAGCGGTGAATCAAACCACACTCTCGGCACAGACTTCTGGCCGCGTTGCCGAGTTATTGGTGGATGTGAATGATTCGGTGAAAGTGGGCCAAGTGTTGGCGCGTTTTAGCAATGTCGAGCAACGCTCCGGACAAAACCGCGCCTTGGCTGGCGTCAGCGCTGCACAGGCACAAACCAACGAAGCCGAGGCCGACTTCAAACGCATGAGTGCGATCTACGAAAAGCGTTTGATTGCAAAAGCACAATATGATCAATCCTTGGCACGCCGCGATGCCGCGCGTGCACAGCTGGCATCGGCACGCGCTCTATTAAGTGAGTCTTCGCAGCAGCTGGACTACACGATTATCCGAGCGCCGTTTAACGGAGTAATTGGTCAACGGCATGTTCAAGCCGGCGAAACAGTGGCTCCGGGACAACCTATCTTCAGCATGAATTCGCCCGGGCAATTGCGTGTGCGTTTAAGTCTGCCACAGGCCGATGCCGAAGTGCTCGAGCAGAATAAAAAAGCGAAAATTATTCTCGATAATGGCAAGGAAATTACCGTTGAAAGCATCATCGTATTTCCCGATGCCGATCCCGACACCCATACTGTTACCGTGCGTTTAATGCTGCCTGATACCATGGAAGGCATTAAGCCAGGCTTGACGGTAAAAGCGATTTTGCCGGCAGCAGGCAATCAAGGTTTATTGATTCCCGTTAGCGCTTTGATACAGCGTAGTGAAGTGACTTCGGTCTATGTTGTGGCTGAAAAGAGCCTTCGCCTACGACAAATTCGTCTTGGCAATCGCATGGGTAATCAAGTGCAAGTGTTGTCTGGCTTGAGCGCTGGCGAAAGCATTGCGACCGATCCCTTGGCCGCCAATATCCGTTTATCCGAACAGCAGGCGAGCAAATAATATGACGTCGCCGCGCTTGGGTTTTTCCGGCTGGATCGCACGCGCGTTCCAGAATAATCCGCTGACACCCATTTTGGCTATTGCCGGCCTATTGCTTGGCTTCGTGGCGGTCATGATTACGCCACGCGAAGAAGAGCCACAAATCGACGTGACGATGGCGAATGTTTTCGTGCCTTTCCCCGGCGCTTCGTCGCGCGATGTCGAGAACATGGTGGCATTTCCGTTTGAACAAATGCTCTCGGAAGTTGAAGGCGTCAAGCACGTATATTCCATCAGCCGCCCCGGCATGGCGGTTTTCACGGTGGAATTTACGGTCGGCGTGCCGCGGCAAGAAGCGATCGTCCGGCTCTACAATCAAGTCTATTCCAATGCCGATTGGGCACCCGCGAATCTCGGTGTTGGCCAGCCTTTAGTCAGGCCGATGGGTATTGATGATGTGCCGGTCATGAGTGTGACCTTATGGACCGACGACCCGCAACGCGGTGGCGTTGAGCTGGCACAAACCGCCCATATGCTCGAAGCCGAATTAAAACGTGTGCCGGGTACTCGCGACGTGTACACCATTGGCGCTCCGGATCGCGCAGCCTTGGTTGAAGTCGATGCGGCAGCGTTGTCTGCCTATGGTTTTACGCTGCAAGACATGAGCCAATCTCTATTGGCAGCTAATCTGGTACGCCAAGCCGGCGAGCGCGTTGATCAGCAAAATATTCCACTTACGGCAGGCAGTTTTTTAGCAGACCGCGAACAAATTGCCAGTGTCGTGATTGGCATGCGTGATTCCAAGCCCGTGTATTTATCGGATGTCGCAAAAATTACCGACGCTGCTGATTCTCCCATTCGCTATGCGTGGCATGGCGCACCGAAAAACAGTAGCGAAAGACCTAAAGCCGGTATTGCACCTGCCGTAACGCTTGCCATCGCCAAAAAACCGGGTGCCAATGCCGCCGATATCACCACCGCTATTACCGAACGTTTGCAGGCTCTCAAAGGCCGTGTCATTCCCGAAGGTATTGAAGTTTCTGTCACCCGTGACTACGGCAAAACTGCGACCGATAAAGCGCAAAAACTGATTCATAAGCTTGCCTTCGTCACGCTATCGGTGGTGCTTCTGGTTTTGTTTGCATTGGGCTGGCGCGAAGCCATTGTGGTGGGCGCTGCCGTTATCATCACTCTGGCACTCACTTTATTTGCCTCTTGGGCGATGGGCTTTACGCTCAATCGCGTATCCCTGTTTGCTTTAATCTTTTCTATCGGCATTCTGGTCGATGACGCCATTGTCGTAGTGGAAAATATTCACCGACACATGCAACGTGGCGGAAAGAAATTACTGGAAGCGATTCCGCTCGCCGTCGATGAAGTTGGCGGCCCGACAATTCTGGCGACATTTGCGGTAATCGCTGCGCTTATGCCGATGGCTTTTGTTAGCGGACTGATGGGCCCGTACATGCGGCCTATTCCAATTAATGCCAGCGTTGGCATGTTGCTGTCTTTGGGTGTGGCCTTGGTCGTCACGCCCTGGTTTTCGTACAAATTATTGGCTGGCCATCTTGAGCACCATGGCGATGACGCGGCAGTTGCTGCGCCTGGCGGTGATTCAAAAATTAAGCGCGTGTTCGAACGTGTAATGAATCCATTTTTGCTCGGAGAAACGGCAGGCCGTAATCGTCGCAATCTTTTTATCGGGATCCTGGTCATGCTGGTGTTGTCGGCCAGTTTGGCGGTGGTGCAATTGGTTGTATTAAAGATGTTGCCGTTTGATAACAAATCCGAATTTCAGGTAGTGGTGGATTTGCCGGAAGGTCGTACGCTTGAAGATACCCAACGCGTGCTGATGGAACTGGCAAGCGAACTTGAGCAAGTGCCTGAAGTGCTCGACTACCAAGGTTACGCCGGCACTTCTGCACCGGTAAATTTCAATGGGCTGGTGCGGCAATATTATTTACGCAGCGGCGCTAATGTGGGTGACCTGCAAGTCAATTTAGTCGACAAACATCAGCGCAGTCGTCATAGCCACGAAATTGCCGCCGCCTTGCGACCCAAGCTCAATGCCATTGGCGAGCGTTTAGGCGCTTCAGTGAAAGTGGTGGAAGTACCACCAGGACCACCGGTATTGTCACCTTTGGTCGCCGAAATTTACGGACCCGATTATGCACAAAGCAGAATCATCGCCAGTGCGCTGGAAGCGCGCATCAAAAAAACACCTGGCTTAGTGGATGTTGATAGCACGGTTGAAGCTGATTCACCCCGCGATGTGATCAGCATTGATCGTGAGCGTGCCGCAAAACTAGGAATTACCCAGGCCAGTATTGTCGAGGCGATAAGTGCCGGGCTTTCCGGTAGTAACGTCACCTATTTACGCGATGGTGCGTCGAAATATCCGGTGCCGATACGTCTTCGTTTACCCGCCGGCGATCAGGCTTCGCTGCAGGCGTTGTTGAGTCTTCGCGTACGCGCCGCCAGTGGAAAATTAGTGCCGATTTCCGAGCTGGTAAACATTCAACAATTGCCTTGGGATGGCAGCATTTATCACAAGGATTTATTGCCCGTGGTCTATGTCACCGGTGATGAATCGAGCAAAGTCGATAGTCCACTCTATGGCATGTTCAACGTAGTGGGCCAGGTATCAGACAATAAAATCGCTGGCTTCTCTATTCAGCAATTTTTCTTCAAGCAGCCCGCCGATACCGGACAGTTTTCCATCAAGTGGGATGGTGAATGGCAGATTACCTTTGAGACATTCCGCGACATGGGGCTGGCCTACTCGGCCGGTTTGGTGCTGATTTATTTATTGGTACTCGGTCAGTTCCGTAGCTACTTAATCCCATTAATTATCATGGCGCCAATTCCACTCACCGTGATTGGCGTCATGCCAGGCCATGCTCTGCTCGGCGCGCAATTCACTGCAACATCGATGATCGGCATGATTGCATTGGCGGGTATTATTGTTCGTAACTCGATCTTGCTGGTCGATTTTATCCAGCAAGCGGTTGAACAGGGTATGGAGCTAGAAAAAGCAGTAGTCGATGCCTGTGCGGTACGCGCTCAACCAATTGTACTGACCGGTGTTGCGGCGATGCTAGGCGCATTTTTTATTCTTGATGATCCGATTTTTAACGGACTCGCAGTCTCGCTGATCTTCGGTATTCTGGTCTCGACCGTGCTGACGCTGGTGGTGATTCCGATCTTGTATTACATCGTGTTGAAGCGCGCGCGTGACAAAGCGATAACACCGTAGGGGCGCCTGCTTGCTGCGCCCAAGGCATTGCCGCAGATCATGGGCGCAGCAAGCAGGCGC
>JBDTTC010000046.1:0-7100 GCA_039930825.1 Arenimonas sp. | reverse complement strand
TTTACTCAATTAAAGCCCTTCGGAGAGCCGTCATGTTTCTCATGTGTTGTCGTACGCCGCGCTAAAAAGTCCACGACGCGTTCACGATTTATATTGAGAGTTTTTCATGACACTGACCCAGCTCCGCTACTTGCTCGCCATTGCCGATTCCGGGCTAAACATCACCTTGGCCGCCGAGAAAGTACATGCCACTCAACCCGGGCTTTCCAAGCAACTAAAACAATTGGAAGACGAGCTCGGATTTATCCTGTTTACCCGTGGTGCCCGCAGCCTGGAAAGCATTACCCCAGCCGGCGAAAAAGTGATCGCCCATGCCCGACTATTATTGGCGGAGGCGAATAATATTCGCGCCATTGCCGCCAACTTGCGGCGTGATAACCAGGGCGAATTGCATATCGCCACTACCCATACGCAAGCACGTTATGCGCTACCGTCCGCATTGGCTGCGCTGAATCGGCAGTTTCCGAATGTGGCGGTACATTTAACGCCGGGTGGCGACGGTGAATCCATTGCCAGTCTTGCTCGCGGTGATGCCGAAATCGCGATCATCAGTACCGCCGGCAGCGCACCAAGTGCCGCCGATTTGGCAATTCCTCTTTATCGCTGGGATCGTGTTGTCTTGGTATCGAAGCAACACGAACTCGCGAAACTGGATCGCCCGCTAACGCTGGCCGATATCGCAAAATTTCCGCTAGTCAGTTACGAATCAACACGCGAGCCGGAGTCTTCATTGCGCCAAGCATTTTCAAAAGCAGGCTTGGAAATGAGCATTGCCGTAACGGCCCGCGATGCCGATTTAATCAAGACCTATGTCCGCGCTGGCTTCGGTGTGGGCGTATTGGCTGAAATGGCGATCACGCCGGAAGATTCGGATTTAGTCGCCATACCCGCCGATGATTTACTACCGCGTTGCACGGCTTGGTTATTATTGCGCCGCGACCGCGTGCTGCGTGATTACACGCAGGCCTTGATCACGCGCTTGTTGCCACAACTGCATGCGCTCGAATTACAACGTGCCATCAGTGAAGGTGAAACACTGAAAGTGAATCCACTGCATTGGCGCGACATTGCGAGACCAGGCGCGATGGGCGATTTCGAGATTTAATCACTTCGCAGGAGGGCCCTTGGGTCCGACAAATTTTACGATGGTGTTCGGTCGGGCCCAAGGGCCCTCCTACGGGGTGCTTAGACCCAGACGTCATTCTTTGCAGTCAGCTCGCCATCGGCTTCACCGGTATTAATCACGCCGCGAGGCTCAATAATCATAGCGTGACACTCTACTTTCGCACGAGTGATATGTTCGACACCTTTCGGCACAACAAACATTTCACCCGCTTTCAAGATGACATCACGATCACGAAAACCGATTTCCATTTCACCTTGCACCACCAGAAAAACCTCATCGGTATCATCGTGGCGATGCCAGACAAATTCACCTTGCAGCTTAACCAGCTTGAACTGGTAGTCATTCATTTCGGCAACAACACGCGGCGACCAGTGCTCGGAGAATTTCGCCAGCTTTTCAGTTAGATTGATAGCATCGGTTTTCATGCAAGTCTCCAGTCGAGATTACCTGCATCATAAACCGTAGGGCCGACGGAAGTCGGGATACGCTGCTCAGACACTATCCCGACTTCCGTCGGCCCTACGCGCTCCTCGATTAGATATGAATTCCGCACTCACGCATCAAGCCGGCGAAACGGGTATCTTCTTCGCGCATGCCGGGTTCCCATTTCGATGTCGTATGGGTGTCGCCAATCGAAACATAGCCGTTATGCCAAAGCGGGTTATAAGGCAGATCGTGTGATTGCAGATAAGTCCAGATATCGCGATCGGTCCAGTCGGCGAGCGGATGTACTTTCCAGCGGCCATCTTTCAGTTCGAGGAAGTCGATATTTGCTCGCGTTGTTGCCTGTGAACGACGTAACCCGGCAAACCAGGTCCGCACATTCAACTCTTTCAACGCGCGCTGCATCGGTTCGACTTTATGCAATTGATTGTAGCGACGAATGCCTTCGGCACCTCGTTCCCATAAAGTGCCATTACGCGCCTGATTCCAGGCGCTGCTGACTTGCGGTGTATAGACTTTCAGATTCAGACTCAAACGCGTTTGCAATTCATCGACAAAGCGATAGGTTACCGGAAACAGATAACCGGTATCGACCAAAATCACCGGCAAGTCGGCGCGCTGGCTGGTCAACATATGCAGGGACACCGCCGCTTGTGCGCCAAAACTAGACGACAGTGCGTGCTCACCGGATAAGGATTCCAGCGCCCAGGCAACACGTTGCTCGGCACTGCGCGAGGCCAGCCACACATTCAAATCCGCCAGTGCGCGCGAGTCTTCAGCGGCGGTAACAAGATCGGGCAAGGTCATGATACTAACTCCATATCAATGGTTTTTGGTTCCGACAAAACGCCGGAGCGAAACAGATAATCACCAAATGCTTCGTTGCTTATTCGTTGTGCCGCATAGTCGCGCAACAAGGGCTCGAGAGTTTCCAGAATGCCGGCTTCATCGATGTTTTCTTTGTAAAGACGATTCAGGCGGCGACCTTGAGCATCGGCACCCAGATGCAGGTTGTAGCGACCGAGCGCTTTTCCAACCAAGGCGATCTCGCCCAAATACGGACGTGAGCAACCATTGGGGCAGCCGGAAATTCTGAGCAATATCGGCGCTTGCACGAGTGAATATTTTTCGAGGATCACTTCAACGCGATCCAGAAAACTCGGCAAATAACGCTCTGCTTCGGCCATTGCCAATGTGCAGGTCGGGAAAGCCACGCAGGCCAATGCATACAAACGCAAGGCGCTACTGCGCTGATAATTATCCAGACCATATTGTTTTACCAAAAGATTAATTGCATCGCGTTGATCGGCAGAAACTCCGGCAATAATCAGGTTTTGGTTTGGTGTCAGACGGAAATCGCCTTGATGAATTTTCGCGATTTCACGCAGGCCAGTCAGGCCTTGTTGTTTTGCGGTATCAACAATGCGGCCGCTTTCGATACGCAATGTTAGATGCCAGCGACCATCGAATCCTTCGGTCCAGCCAAAACGATCGCCGCTATGGGAAAAATCATATTCACGGGCAGGCGGAAATTTTTCACCGAGGCGACGTTCGATTTCTGCACGAAACCATTCCAGACCCTGTTTATCAATGGTGTATTTCAAACGCGATAATTTTCTGTCGCTGCGATTGCCGAAATCGCGCTGCGTGGTCAGCACCGCTTCGGCAGCCGGAATCAATTGGTCCGGACGAATGAAGCCGAGCACATCGACCAGTCGCGGATACGTACGGGCATCGCCATGCGTGCTGCCCATACCGCCGCCGGCGAGTAAGTTGTAACCGATCAACTCACCGTCTTCGATAATGGCGATAAAGCCTAGATCCTGACTGAATACATCAACATCATTGATCGGCGGAACGGCAATACCGATTTTGAATTTACGCGGCAAATAGGTCGGCCCATACACCGGTTCGGATTCATCGGCACCAACGATTTTTTTTTCGTCCAGCCAGATTTCGTGATAAGCGCGTGTATGCGGAAGCAAATATTCCGACAACGCTACCGAGGCCGCATGCACGGTGGCATGGGCTTTCGATTCAACCGGATTTGCACTGGCCATCACATTGCGGTTCACGTCGCCGCAAGCGGCCACCGTGTCCATCAAGGTCTGATTGATTGCGGCAATCGTTGGTTTCAGATTGCGTTTGATAATGCCGTGAATCTGGAACGCCTGACGTGTAGTCAAACGCAAACTGCCATTGCCATATTGAGTGGCCAGTGCATCCAAATCCAACCATTGTGTTGCCGTGGCAACACCGCCCGGTAACCGCGTGCGAATCATGAAACTGTAAGCGGGTTCCAGTTTTTGTTTGCGGCGTTCTTCGCGAACATCGCGGTCGTCTTGCTGATAACTACCGTGGAATTTCAACAGCTGCGCATCACCTTCGCGCAAGGCGCCGGTGATGGGATCGGCCAGGCTTTCGACCAGCGTTCCACGCAAGCCGCGGCTATTGGCTTTCAGGGTTTCGACGGGAGAAAGTGGCGCGCTCATTAGTAGACATCCTTGGCGTAGCGGCCAGCTTGTTGCAGTTCGCTCAAATAATCGGCGGCATCTTCTTTCGATTTCCCGCCTTGCTCGCTAACGATTTCAAGCAGTGCCTGATGCACGTCTTTACCCATTGCAATCGCACCGCAAATATAAAGATGCGCACCGTTTTCCAGCCAGGCAAAAACCTCGGCGGCGTTTTCACGCAGACGCTGCTGCACGTAAACGCGTTCGGCTTGATCTCGTGAAAAAGCCAAATCAAGTCGATGCAGTTGGCCTTTTTTCAAGGCTTCCTGCCATTCGATCTGATAAAGGAATTGCGAAGCGGCGTGACGGGCGCCGAACAACAACCAGTTCTTGCCGGTGGCACCGACTTCGCTACGTTCCTGCACGAAGCCGCGGAAAGGAGCAACGCCGGTGCCGGGACCAATCATCAAGATATCGCGTGAAGAATCCTGGGGGAGTCGGAAACGTTCGTTGCGTTCAATGAAAACCGGTAACTGGGCACCCGCATCGCGGTCAGCCAGAAAACCCGAGGCCAACCCACGCCGCAGGTTTTCATCTTTTTGATATTCCAGCAGGGAAACCGTGAGATGCGCTTCATCGCCAACGGCTTTGCGACTCGATGCAATCGAGTACAAACGTGGTGCAAGCGGACGTAGTGCATTGACCAATTCATCGGCACGCCATTCGCCGGGATAGCGACTCAGTAAATCCGGCAATTGTTGCTGGCTGATGAATTGCGAAATCGCTTCGTTGTTTTCGGATTTTAATAATGCATTGAGTTCATCACCGGAAAATCGTGTTGCATGCTGCTGCACGAAAGATTTGCTCAGGCGAGTCAGTTCGCGCTTGGAACTTAGCCATTCGTGTAATGACAATGCTTGATCGCCGATGGAAATAACTTCATCGGCATTGAGTTTCAGCTGGCTTAATACGGTATCAACCAGTACGGAATTGTTTCGAGGCCAGACGCCAAGCGCATCGCCGGGTTCGTAGTTCAAACTTTCGTGCAGCGCGATTTCTAGATGACGAACATCCTGCTCGCTTTCACGTGCGGTAATGCGTTGATTGACCAACACCTCGGCAAGATAGGGCTTTTCACGACCATACAAACTGCTCGCAATGGCCGGACGCAAGGGCGTTACCGTTGCCGAATTGATTGATGTCTTCAGTACTTCGCGTGCTTGCGTCAAAGCATTCTGACGCCACGGTACCGCAACACCTGCGACATCAACATCGGCTTCACCGACCTCAAATAAACGGGTACCGCCCAACTCTGCAAAACGTGCGTCAATTTTTTTCGCAATCGCATTGAATTGCGGATAGCTGGAATCACCAAGTCCCAGTACGGCGAATTTCAATTCTTTCAGTTGTGGCGCGCGGCGACCGGAAACAAATTCGAAGAAGGCTTGCGCATCATCTGGCGGATCGCCATCGCCTTGTGTGCTGATAACGACATACAGCAAACGCTCGTTCGCCAATTCGCGAACCGGGTAAGCATCGGCACGCAATAAACGTACCGACAAACCTTGCGATTGGGCTTCATGTGCAATTGACTCGGCTTCGCGCTTTGCATTACCGGTCTGACTGCCGTAAACGATCGTGAGGCGCAAATCCGTTTGCGCTTCACTAATCGGTACAGCCTGCAGTACGCGTTGTGTGCCCACCAGTTGTACCGCCAACCCAGCGGTATAACCGGACAACCATTGCAATGCGGAAGGTTCCAAACCATCGGTCAGACGCAGCAAAAGGCCAGCACGCTCCTCGTTAAGCGGTGAGGTCAAGGCAGTGGCAAGCGTTGCGTTCATAGAGTGGCGGCTTTGGATGAGGCTTCATCCTAGACAGCCGCCCTGCCGAGCGGAAAGTATGATTGCTTATGTCCTTATGCCTTGTGCTCATTTCCTCGAGATTGAGGTAGAGCAGAATATGCTGACATTCTTCGTGCCTACGCAAGCTGGTTAAACTATGTCGATCCCGTTTTATGTCTTTGTCATCGTCGGCTTGTTGGCACAGATGGTCGATGGCGCGCTGGGCATGGCCTATGGCATCACAAGCTCAAGCTTATTACTCAGCCTCGGCCTAGCTCCGGCAGTGGTGTCGGCCAGCGTACATGCAGCCGAGGTGGCGACGACCGGCATCTCGGGCATCAGCCATGGTTATTTCGGCAATATTGACCGCAAACTGCTATTCAAACTCGCCCTGCCCGGTGCCTTGGGTGGCATGGTCGGCGCTTTGTTATTAACGCATCTCGATACACCCTGGCTGCGGCCCATCATTGCCGTTTATTTATTGATCCTCGGTGTGTATCTGATTATTCGCGCCTACCGCGGTCTGAATAAAGCAGCAAAAGTCAGTCACGTGAAAACGACTGCCGTCATTGCCGGATTCCTCGATGCCGTTGGCGGTGGTGGCTGGGGGCCGATGACGACTACGCGACTGATCTCGCAGAATATGGAACCGCGTTACGCGATAGGCACCGTGAATGCGGCCGAATTTTTCGTCAGCTTGGCCATTACCGTGGTCTTTATCGGCACACTGGATTTTTCTCACGTCAACACGATTCTAGGCTTGCTGATTGGTGGTGCGATTGCTGCACCCTTCGCTGCCTGGCTGACAAAGCATTTGCCGGCCCGCATAACGATGGGTGTGGTGGGATCATTAGTGGTGATCATCAGCACGATTAATATCTGGCGGTATTTCGCGTAAGAACAAACATCGTCCCGTGGGAGCGCCGTAAGGCGCGAAAAACCTCGCCGTATTTGTCGGTTGTACCAGAAGGTACGCTCGCACACACCGGTAATTTCTAGCGATATATTCCCTTCATCCCTGGATGCTGATGTATTAGCACCCTGCGATTGGACATCGCAGCAGGCCATTCGCGCCTGACGGCGCTCCCACGGGCCTGCCATTATTGTCCGAATACAGATCCGCATGAAATTCATCGCTTCATCGCGATGAAAGTATTGACTATTTCAAAAAAGCCGGTATCTTAGGCTTCGTAATCCATCAAGACCGGCAGAGGGATAGGCCCGACGACGCCG
>JBDTTC010000045.1:0-11118 GCA_039930825.1 Arenimonas sp. | reverse complement strand
CAAGAAAAGCAAAAGCTCCCGACTTCCGTCGGTCCTACAGTCGGTCCTACGTTATTCAAAGCTTCCCATCGAATCACGTGCCAGGTTATCGAAGCGTGTGTATTCACCGAAGAATTTCAATTTGATGGTGTCGGTCGGACCGTTACGATGCTTGGCGATAATTACTTCTGCCAATCCTTTTTCTGCCGAATCCTTGTGATAATAATCGTCGCGATAAATGAACATGATGATGTCGGCGTCCTGCTCGATTGCGCCCGATTCACGCAAGTCGGACATTATGGGACGTTTGTCGGTACGGCTTTCCAAGCCACGATTGAGCTGTGACAAAGCAACAATTGGAATATTCAGTTCTTTCGCCAGTGCTTTCAAAGAACGGGAAATTTCCGAGACTTCGTTGACGCGACCTTCTTTGTTGCCGGGCACCTGCATCAACTGCAGATAATCGACCACAATTAAACCTAAGTCATGCTCGCGCTTCAAACGGCGGGCACGAAATGCCAGATCGTAGGGCGACAATGCCGGGGTGTCGTCGATAAAAATTTTGACATCGGACAACATCTTTATTGCCATATTCACGCGGGACCAATCTTCGTCTTCCAGCATGCCGGTTTTCAAACGTTGTGCATTGATGCGGCCAATGGACGAAATCAAACGGAAAGCCAATTGCGATGACGACATTTCCATCGAATAGACCGCTACCGCTTTTTTTGTTTTTAACGCGGCAAATTCGGCGATATTCAAGGCCAGCGTGGTTTTACCCATCGCCGGACGGGCGGCAAGAATAATGAGATCAGAATTCTGCAACCCGGAAGTCAAATTATCCAGATCATGAAAGCCACTCGGCAACCCGGTAATCGCACCCTGATTTTCGTAGCGTTGACGCAATTGTTCGAAAGCTTCGACCATTGCAGTACGAACCGGCACAAACCCCTTCTTGCCGCGTTCGCCTTGCTCGGCAATATGGAATACCAGCTTTTCGGCATTGGCCAGTAATTCGGTAACTTCGCGGCCATCGGGACGGAAGCTGTCATTAACGATTTCAGTTCCCGCTTCGATCAATTGACGCAGTACAGATTTTTCGCGCACAATTTCAGCATAGGCTTTGATATTCGCAGCCGAAGGGGTGGTACTGGCCAACTCGATCAAATACGCATTACCGCCAATCTGTTCGGATAAATTATTGGCTTCAAACCATTCGCCGAGAGTGACGGCATCGAAAGGTTTGTTCTTTTCAGCCAGTTCGCGAATGCCGCGATAAATCAGACGGTGGTCGCGACGATAGAAATCTTCTTCCGATAAAGAATCACCAAGTATATTCAGTGAATCTGGCGCTAGCATGAGCCCACCGATGACCGCCTGTTCGGCTTCGACTGATTGCGGTGGCAAGCGCAGCGCCTCAAGTTTGTTATCGGGACGGATGGAATCGGGGCGTGCTGACATAGTTTTCTTTTTTAATTTTTGATGGAATTACAGACGAACCATGCTACGGCTAAACGGACAAATCTGTTGCGCGTAAACCGGTGGGTTTCCTGTGGATAAGATCACAAACTTGTCTCATTGCGTGAGACCTTCAAAGAGACCGTAGGGGCGATTCATGAATCGCCCCTACGGATTCAATCAAACAAAAAGCCGCCTTTCGGCGGCTTTTCGTTGAACTGCAGAATACAATTAAGCTTCTGGAGCCACGATAACTTTAACTTTAACTTCAACGTCGGCATGCAAATGCACGACTACATCGAATTCGCCAGTGCGACGGATAGCGCCTTCACCCATGATAACTTCGGCTTTCTCCAGCTTGTGGCCGGCTTTCGTGAATGCTTCGGCAATATCGCGAGCGCCGACCGAACCGAACAACTTACCTTCGGTCGAAGCATTCGCATTGATGGTCACGCTTGCACCATCAAGTGCGGCTTTACGTGCTTCTGCAGCAGCCAGTGTTGCATTGGCTTTTGCTTCGTATTCAGCGCGTTTGGCTTCGAACGTAGCAATGTTGGCAGCATTCGCAGGAACTGCTTTGCCGGTCGGGATCAAATAGTTACGGCCATAACCAGGCTTTACATCAACTTGATCACCGAGACCACCGAGGTTGGTCACTTTTTGTAAAAGAATCAATTGCATTTCAATACTCCATTACGTTAGCGGGGCGAACCCCGCAACTGTAGCTGTCCGTAAGGACGGTTAAATTAAATGTTGTGGTTGTCGCAATACGGGATCAACGCGAGTTCGCGTGCGATCTTGATTGCCGACGTCAGTTGACGCTGATATTTAGCCTTGGTACCGGTGATGCGACTTGGAACGATTTTACCGTTCTCGGTCAGATACTGGCGCAGGGTGTTCAGATCTTTGTAATCGATATGCGTAATGCCTTCGGCAGTGAATTTGCAGAATTTACGACGGCGGAAAAATTTAGACATGTCTGGCTCCTGGATTAAGCTGCATCGACTTCAGAATCTGCATCGGCGTCAACGCCTTCTGCATCACCTGACATCACATCGTCATCGCGACGACGACGGTCACCTTTTTCATCTTTGTTCTTCATGATCAAAGATTGTTCGGTGGCGGCTTCTTCGGTTTTCAGCACAACGTGGCGCAATACTGCGTCGTTGTAGCGGAAGCTGTCGGACAGTTCGGTCAACACTTTTTGACCGCATTCAATGTTCATCAGAACATAATGGGCTTTGACCAGGTTGGCGATTGGATAAGCCAATTGACGACGGCCCCAATCTTCAAGACGGTGGATCTTGCCGCCATCGGTTTCGATCAGCGATTTGTAACGCTCGATCATGGCTGGCACTTGTTCGCTTTGGTCCGGATGGACCATGAAGACGACTTCATAATGACGCATGGCTAATTCCTTAAGGATGCGGCCTCTCGGCCAAACAGCCCCCGACATTGAAAATACAGCAGGTCGTGGAGCAAGGGTCTTCCAAGCCACTGAGGGGCAGGAAGCCGACTATTATGCCAGCCCAACCCCGCTTGGCGCAAGCAAGTACAGGAATTAAAAGAGATTTTGGGCCTGCGTGCCTATTTTTCGTAGGAGTGTCCTTTAGGCGCGACAAGCACGCGAACATCAATCGCGCCTAAAGGACGCTCCTACCGGCGCTGCGGTTATCGCAACCGCAAGCCTTGGGCACAAGCCTCGATCAGCTTAGCCAGCCGGGATTCCCGGGTCACCTCCTGCTTGGCGTTAATAACCCACCAAATCACCGTTTTTCGATAGGAAGGCGGCTGGCGCTCGAAAAATGCCCAAGCATCTTTCTGTTTTTTAAAGACTTTTATGTAATTTTCAGGCAAATCCACTTGATCTTGTTCAAAGGCATAAACACTGGATTTGTGGTCTTTTCGAGCTTCGAAGGCCTTGGTTCCCGCAGCCTGCATTCGCCCTTCTGCCAGCAATACCTCGACCTTCCTGATATTGACGGTGCTCCAGATGCTGGTAGTTTTTCTAGGCGTGAACCGGATGGTGTAACTACTCTCGTCGAGAGATTTGCGGACACCATCGATCCAACCAAAGCAAAGCGCTTCATCGACCGATTCGGGCCAAGTGATGCTTGGGTTTCCGGAATCTTTTTTGTAAAAGCCTACCAGTAGTTCTTTTTCAGTTTGATGGTGTTTCGATAACCAAGCACTGAAATCTTTTGGAGTTTTGAAAAATGTCGGCTTCATCCAGTGAAGCGACTTCAGATCGCCGTTTCTTCGGTTGTAAAACTCTCGCCGCAACCACACTCGCCTGCCATGCGTGGGTTTTTGAAGACAAATTGTTGGTTCAATCCCTGACTGACGAAATCGATCTCGGTGCCATCGACTTGCGGCAAACTTGCGGGATCGACCAAAACTTCCACACCGTCCTGAATGAAAACCAGATCATCGTCTTTGCGATCTTTTGCCATATCAATGACATAAGCCCAACCCGAGCAACCACTTTTCTTGACGCCAAAGCGCAAACCAATCGAACCCGGCGTTTGAGCCTGGTATTCGCGGACACGGGCTACGGCGTTGGAACTCAGGGTGACAGCCATGATTTTGCACTCCATCTTAGTGGGAGAATTATACCGGTATTACGTGAACACGCCGGTAAAGGTTATTCTACGTAGCTTAGATAAGCTCATTTCCCAAGGATTCAAGGCATGGCAGTCGTAAGTATTCAATCGGCACTCGCAGGCAAAGTGGCTGCGGGCAGTGAAGTCACGGTCAAGGGCTGGGTTCGAACCCGCCGCGATTCCAAAGCGGGCCTGAGTTTCGTGAATGTGAGCGATGGCTCCTGCTTCGACGCCATTCAAGTAGTCGCGCCTGCCGATCTGAACAATTACGAAGGCGAGGTAAAACGTTTAAGCGCCGGCTGCGCCGTGATTGCGACGGGCACATTGGTGGCTTCGCAAGGCCAGGGTCAAAGCTTCGAAATCCAGGCTTCGAAAGTCGAAGTGGTCGGCTGGGTGGAAGATCCGGAAACTTATCCGATCCAACCCAAACCGCATTCACTGGAATTCCTGCGTGAAGTCGCCCATCTGCGCCCACGCACGAACCTTTTTGGTGCAGTCACCCGTTTGCGTAACTGCATGGCGCAAGCCGTGCATCGCTTTTTTCATGAACAGGGTTTCAACTGGATCAACACGCCTATCATCACGACCTCCGATGCTGAAGGCGCCGGCCAGATGTTCCGCATCTCCACGCTGGACATGATGAACCTGCCGCGTACCGACAAAGGCGACATCGATTTCTCGAAAGACTTTTTCGGCAAGGAAGTTTTCCTGACCGTATCGGGCCAATTGAATGTCGAAGCCTACTGTTTGGCGCTTTCGAAGGTTTATACCTTCGGCCCGACTTTCCGCGCTGAAAACTCGCATACCACCCGCCATCTCGCCGAATTCTGGATGATCGAACCGGAAATCGCATTTGCCGATTTGAATGACGACGCCAATCTGGCGGAAGCGTTTCTGAAATATATTTTCCAAGCGGTGTTGAACGAGCGCATGGACGATATGCAATTCATTGACGAACGCGTTGAAAAAGGCGCGATTGCAAAGCTCGAAAACTTTATCAAATCGCCATTCGAACGCATTGACTACAGCGAAGCCATTACCTTACTTCAAAAATCCGGTCAGAAATTCGACTTCCCGGTCGAATGGGGACTGGATCTGCAAACCGAACACGAACGTTGGCTGACCGAAAAACATATCGGCCGCCCAGCTGTTGTCATGAATTATCCGGAACAAATCAAAGCCTTCTACATGCGCTTGAATGACGACGGCAAAACCGTTGCGGCAATGGATGTTCTGGCACCGGGTATTGGCGAAATCATCGGCGGCAGCCAGCGCGAAGAACGTCTGGATATTCTGGATTCGCGTATGCGCCAATTCGGTCTGGATCCGGCACATTACGAGTGGTATCGGGATTTCCGTCGTTACGGCACCGTGCCGCATGCCGGTTTCGGTTTGGGCTTCGAACGTTTGGTCGTTTATGTTTGCGGCCTGCAAAACATTCGCGATGCCATTCCGTATCCGCGTGCGCCGGGCGTGGCAGAGTATTAATTTGAAAAAATTACTTCATTCCTGCGCAAGCGGAAACCTAGTGTCTTTAGAAATATGGAAGGAAGTCACTGGGTCCCCGCCCACGCGGGGATGACGGATAATTTAACTATACGTTTATCATGAAATTATGAATTCAATCTGGCTTTTTCTTTTTCTCGGATTAACCGGTTCTGCCGGTCCCGGGCATTTCGGTTTCCGTGTACTGGCGTATCGGCATCAGCTGGACAAAAAATTCGAATTCAAAAAAGGCACTGAAGAAGGCGGCTTGAGTTACAGCTGGTGGCTGATGAGTTTCGATTACACCAAGTTTAAGGACTCCGGCATGAATCTATTTGCCGGTAATGCAGCGGTCATGGGCTGGCTGACACGATCATTTTGAAGAAGAATTAAACGCCGGTGGTTTCATTATCGAATTGGAACAATGGTGGCTGACGATTTTTCATCGCCAACTGGTGTGGGCACGCTTGCGCGTTTTCGACAGTGGCATTGCGCAGGTATTTGATTCCACCGGCAACACCTTAGTTTATGAAAGCCAGGAAATTGCGGCTTCTGCACTGATGGATGCCGAATTTCGTTCGCTGGACGGCATGGACGATGATGATGCCGAAACCTTCGGCATTTTGCTGGAAGATTTGGTGCCACCGGAAAGCGATGATGACGGCGAGCTCGTGCCTTTCATGATGCGCACCTTGCCGGATCAAAATAAACACTGATGTACATACCGAAATATTTTGCCGAAACCGATTTACTGGAACTGGATCGCCTGGTCGAGTGGAATGCTTTTGCCAGTTTGATTACGATGGTTGATGGCGATCCGTATGTAAGCCACATCCCGGTTTTGTACGAACGTAATGAGAATGAAGTCATTTTCCGCGGTCACTGGGCGAAACCCAATCCTCAATGGAAGGGCAATCCGGACGCCTTGCTGATTATCCATGGACCGAACGCCTACATTTCACCAGCCTGGTATCCGGACAAGGAGGAAAAGGCTCGGGTGCCGACCTGGAATTACGCGATTGCACATATTCACGGCCAACTAGAAGTCAGCCATGAAGAAAATGATTTGGCTGCGATTGTTTCGGATTTGACGGAAGTCAACGAAACAATGGTCGGCAGTGATTGGGAATTCGAGCCAGAAACTCGTGAAGACCATCGTAAACAATTGGCCGGCATTGTCGGCTTTCGACTCGTCGCAAAACAAATTTCGATGAAATTCAAATTAAGCCAGAATCATCCGGAAGCAAATATTGAATCCGTGATTGAACAATTACCCGCGAGCAACCAGCACCATGGCGCGCTTATTGCCGAAATGATGCGTGAACAACTCGACAAACCAAAACCTTAAGGGCCGAACATGCGACAACATCCATTGCAGGGTAAAACAGCTCTTGTTTGTGGCGCTTCCGAAGGCATTGGCCGCGCGAGTGCGATTGGCCTGGCCGAACAAGGTGCCAATATTATTTTATTGGCGCGACGCCCGAAGGTTCTGGATGAAGTCCGCAATGCCCTGCCCCTCGTAGTTGAAGATCAGCAACATAACTACATGATGGCTGACGTGTCCGATGCTGCCGGATTAAAAAACAAACTCGATGAAATGCTCAAAGCATTCAAGATCGACATCCTGATCAATAACACGGCCGGCCCTGCTGGCGGTGCCGCGAACACCGCAACGCCGGAACAATACCTGGCGGTTTTCCAGCAGCACCTCATTGCAAATCAAATCTTATTGCAGGCGGTTTTGCCGAATATGAAAGAAAAACAATGGGGCCGCATCATCAATATCATTTCAACCTCGGTCAAAGAACCGATTGCAAACCTCGGCGTTTCGAATACGATTCGTGGCGCAGTGGCCAGCTGGTCAAAAACTCTCGCGAGTGAGCTGGGGCCTTTCGGTATTACCGTGAATAACGTACTGCCAGGCTACACACGCACGCAAAGACTCGGACAGATTCTGGAAGAGCGTTCGAAAGCCACCAGCAAGGCCCGTGAAGAAATCGAAGCCGCCATGTTAAGCACGGTACCAGCCGGTCGCTTCGCTGAAGCATCAGAAATTGCAGCGGCTGTCGTTTTTCTCGCATCGCCGCAAGCAGGGTATGTCAATGGCATCAATTTGCCGGTGGACGGTGGGCGTACACGCTCACTTTAAGACTACACTGGACACCTTAGGATAGATTCAACGCCCTAAAGTGAAGGAAGCTTTGCATGAGCATGGATGATCAACGTAGAGCCATACGTTACAGTTACCAATGTCAGGTAATTGTGGCAACGAAAGATCAATCCTGCATTACACAGCTCGAAAATCTCTCGCAAACCGGCTGTTGCATTGAAAAACCTGCCGACTGGAATTTCTCGCCGAATGATGTGCTGAATCTTTACTTCGTGATGGACAACGAAAATATTATTGATGCCGAAGCCATGCTGGTCTGGGAAGACGAAAAGCTGATCGGCCTGCAATATCTGCAAGCCCAGCCGATTCCCATCCAAATCATCGACGAGATGTCGTAATATCCACTCCATATGGCCCTATTCGAACGCCGGATACACACTCGCCACCTGCAACACGGGCATGCCATGTTCGTCAGCGGCAGCAAGGCATTTTTAGTTGAAATCAAGGATATTTCGAAAGGTGGCTGCCAGATATCGCGCCCCCGCTCCTGGCCATTCAATCTTCAGGATGAAGGTCAGGTTTATATTTTCGGCGAACCCGGCCCGGTACCCAGCTATGCTGCTCGTGTTGCATGGTACCGCGAGGAATTTGTCGGAATTGAATTTTCCTGAGAAGTTACAAACCTGTCCGGATGGACTGCTTACGGGTTAATCTAGCAGGATGACAGTGACGATCTTCAACACCATCGGCAACAAGCAAACCGCCGCCCATGGCGATGCGTGGCTCGATGTGATCAATCCCGCAACCGCGGAATGTATCGCACGCTGCCCGGACAGTGATGAGGGCGATATCGAGTCCGCCGTGATTGCCGCCCGCAAGGCATTTCCGCAATGGTCGCGATTGAGCAATGGCGAACGCGCCGCTTGGTTGAATAAACTGGCGGACGCGCTGGAACACAATATTGATGCATTCGCGCTCGCCGAAACTAATAACGCAGGCAAGCCGTTGGCACTAAGTCGCAATATTGAGATGCCCCGCGCCGTCGAAAATCTGCGTTTTTTTGCCAGTTGCGCCACCCAGTTTTCAAGTGAATCTCATCATGGACAGGCCGGCTGGAATGTTACGACACACTCGCCGCTCGGTATTGTTGCTTGCATTTCGCCATGGAATTTACCGCTCTATCTGTTCACCTGGAAGATCGCACCGGCACTGGCTGCAGGCAATTGCGTCATAGCAAAGCCGTCGGAAATAACTCCCATCACAGCCGCCATGTTCGGTGAATTGGCTCAGAAAATCGGCTTCCCGGAAGGGGTGCTGAATATTGTTCACGGGCTTGGCCATAAGGTTGGACAGTTCCTTGTGGAACACACGGATGTCAAAGCGGTTTCATTTACCGGCAGCACCGCTGTAGGCAGAAAGATTGCCGAACACTGCGGACCTACATTGAAAAAAGCTTCGCTGGAATTGGGCGGAAAGAACCCCACCATCATTTTTGCCGATGCTCCCAGAAAAAACCTCATTGATACCTTGATGCGATCCGCATTCCAAAACTCCGGACAAATCTGCCTATGCGGTTCGCGAATCCTGATCGAAAAATCGATTTACAAAGAAATTCGCGACGAATTCATCGAACGGGTAAAACATCTCCGAGTCGGTGATCCAATGGATGCCAAATCCCAAATGGGCTCGATGATTTCCAAAACGCATTTCGACAAAGTGATGTCGCATATCGAGCTCGCCAAAGCCGAAGGTGGCGAATTGCTCTGTGGTGGCAATGCAATCTTGCCATCGGGCCGCTGTGAGCAGGGCTGGTTTATTGCACCGACCGTATTCGAAAATCTTGGCCCCTACACTCGTACCAATCAGGAAGAAATTTTCGGGCCGTTGGTCACACTGCAAGCCTTTGAAGATGAAACAGAAGCGGTGGCTTTGGCTAATGCGAGTGAATACGGCTTAGCTGCCAGCATCTGGACCAGCGATATTCGCCGCGCACACCATGTAGCCAATGCAGTGGAATGCGGCATCATCTGGATCAACACTTGGCTGCAACGCGATTTACGCACGCCGTTTGGCGGCATGAAACAATCCGGTCTTGGCCGCGAAGGTGGGCTGGACGCGATGCGATTCTTTACCGAAACGAAAAACATTTGTCTGGATTTGGGATAAAGCATGCCATTAAAAGATCTGCTGCAACAAAATAAAGAATGGGCCGAGAAAGTTCGCAAGGAAGATCCGGACTTCTTCAAACGTCTGTCGAAAATGCAGGCACCGAAATATCTCTGGATCGGCTGCTCCGATTCCCGCGTGCCGGCCAATCAGATTACCGGCATGCAACCGGGCGAAGTTTTCGTGCATCGCAATATCGCCAACGTTGTCGTCCATACCGACCTGAACTGTCTCAGTACCATTCAATTCGCCGTGGATTTATTGAAAGTCGAACACATCATCGTCTGCGGTCATTATGGCTGCAGCGGTGTGCATGCTGCGCTTTCCAATACTCGTGTCGGTCTGGCCGATAATTGGCTGCGGCATATTGCCGATGTCGCCAACAAGCATTCTGCTTTCATTCAAGCCCAGGAATTCGAGTCGATGCGTCATGCCCGTCTTTGCGAAGTGAACGTGATCGAACAAGTGGTCAATGTATGCCAGACAACGGTGGTCGAAGACGCCTGGGCTCGTGGCCAGAAGCTGAAGGTGCATGGCTGGGTTTACAGTTTGCTGGATGGACGCATCACAGACTTGAATATGAGCATCCACGATAAAGATCATCTTGCTCAGGAATATCCGAAAGCACTCGCCAAGTTGCAGGAACATACAGCGCGATGAATACGTCGATTGAAACCGGCAATGCACCCAAGGCAGTAGGGCAATATCCGCATGCAAGAAAAGTCGGCAATCTGCTTTTTCTTTCAGGTATCGGCCCACGCAGCGCAACTGACAATAGTATTCCCGGCAATGTTTACGATATCGACGGAAAACTGCAAAGTTACGACATCACAGCGCAATGCCATTCGGTTTTTGCCAATGTGCTGGCGGTGTTGAAGGCCAGCAATTCAAGCTTCAGTGATTTGCTTGATGTGACGGTTTATTTGACCGACATGGCGAATGATTTCAAAACTTATAACGAAATCTGGGCCGGGTATTTCCCCGATGCGGCGCATGCGCCATGCCGTACAACACTCGGTATAACGTCTCTACCGACACCGATCGCTATCGAATTGAAATGCATCGCGGCACTGAAGGACTGACATGATTACGCCCGCTTTTAATTTCCAGGCCTGGATTGATGAAAACCGGCATCTGCTGAAACCACCGGTCGGCAACAAATGCATCGTCAATGGCGATTTCATCATCATGGTGGTCGGCGGCCCGAATCAGCGCACTGATTATCATTGGGACGAAGGCGAGGAATTTTTCTACCAACTCGAAGGCGAGATGGTGTTGAAGATCCAGGAAGACGGAAAAGCCCGTGACATTCCGATC
>JBDTTC010000044.1:0-10255 GCA_039930825.1 Arenimonas sp. | reverse complement strand
CTGGCCTGGGGCTGGATCACCATTCGCAGCATTGTGGTGCCGCTGCAGACCGCTTTGTAATTTGCAGTGTCATTTTGGCCGCCGGCATAACCAGGCTGCACCGATTCCACGCCTTTCAAACGACGAAATACGGCTTCGGTACACCAGAAGCATCCGCCAGCAAGTACTGCCTCGCCACGGTCTTCTGCTGCAGGAATATCGACTTCGGGTTGTGGCACCTGGTCCGGTTTTACCGCCAAACCCAGACCCGGCAGATCGCAAACAGTGTTCATCTTCTTCTCCATGGGTGATAGCCCATTAGAGGCAATCACTGATGAATTGGGTGCGAATTTTCTGATTACAAGAAAGACAAATCTTTTTCAGAACAATAAGCGGCTGCGTCATCCGAGTAGATCGTGTCTTGCCAATCGCCCATCATGGCGGTGTAAAGAAGCTTTTCGAACTCGGGACGGAAACGCTGGATCACGGAATCCGGATCCGGTAGTAATTTGGCATCCGAGATCAAACCGAAATAAACCTTGTTGTTGTAACTCATGATCGAAATACCGATACCGATCGAACCGGTCTGCGGCACCCAGAACATTTGCTCCTTGATTTGGCAGCCAGCCAGATACAGAGGCAAGGGCGGGCCCGGCACATTGGTGGCGACTGCCGAAGCCTTGCGACTAAATAATTCAAGTGCGGTACGTTGAACTCCAACGGGTGCCAAGCCCATCGCGGCCAGCAAACCGAACGAAACAATCGCTTGTCGCGAGGATTTCAGTTGCCGCATGTTTTCCGCAACATGCTCCAGGCGTCGCACCGGGTTTTCTTCACCCACCGGCAATTCAAGAAAAACCAAACCAAAATGGTTGCCCAGTTTTTTGGCATGTTCGAGCGGCCGCAAATTAACCGGAACGGTGGCCCTAAGGGTTATCCCATCCACGCATTCGCCACGTTCGATCATGTACGAGCGCAAAGCCCCGGCAGCTGACGCCATCAATACATCATTGACTGTGCAGTCATAGGCACGACCGATTGCTTTTACTTCGTCCAGATCCAGTGGTTCTGCCCAGGCGACACGTTTGCTCACGCCTAATCGCCCACGTAGCACGGTTGGCGGATCATCTGGAAGACTCAAGGCGACAGCAAGTTCGCGTGCAATTTCGCCACCTTCTTTTGCGATAACACCGGCTAGCGAAGGGTCGCGATATAAATCGAGTCCTTTCTCCCACATATTGGCGCCCATTTTCATGGCGCGATCAACAGTGCCAATGCGCTTCTTGACGTTTTCGCCATCACTTTTCAGCCAGGCCTTGTCCAGATCGCTGCCCTTCTTCGCTTCACGGGTGGTATCGGTTAACGATAGCAGCACCTGTACCAGCGCTATTCCGTCGGCATAGCAATGATGAATACGGGAAATCAATGCCGAACCACCATCGTATTTCTCGACCAAGTGGAATTGCCATAAAGGCTTGGTCTTGTCCAAAGGTGTCGAGGCCAGATGGCTGGTCAAACGTTCTAGTTCTTTTTTTCCGCCTTTGCCGGGCAAGCCGGTCAAACGGACATGCCAATCCAGATCGAAGTCTTCGTCGGTTTCCCACCAGGCACCAGCAGGTGTGTCAACGGCTTTCTGGCGAAATCGTGGATAGGCAAGAAAACGTTGCTTGATTACTTTCTTGAATTTTTCGATCGGCATCTGCGTGTCGAACATCATCACGCCGGTAATCATCATCAGGTTCGTGGGCCGTTCCATCCGTAACCAGGCAGTATCAACCCGCGACATCACTTCGCGACGTGGTTTGGATTGCTCTTGTTCACTCATGGAAATCCCCTGCGCTGTTGTCGCCATGTTGCAGGGCGAAAAGGGATTGGTCAACGGCTAGATGCCCGCATGCCAATGATAGTCATAGTGGTCTTCCCAAAAACCTCCTTTCCCCTTGCCGATACCGTCAAGCGATTCCACCAATTCCAGCCCGAGTATGTATTTCGCCATCTTGTAGCCCAGTTTGCGTTCGAGCCTGACGCGTATCGGCGCGCCATGTGCAACATCGAGAATCTTGTCGTTCATGTCGTAAGCCAGAATGCTTTGCGGGTGATGCGCCTCGTGCAGGTAAATACTTTCGTAATAGCGCTCGTCGTTGTTTTCATAGCTATCGGCGCAATGAAACACCACGTACTTCGCATTGGCTTTCGGTTTGGCCTGATCCAGCAAGGCACCCATCGGCGCGCCTTTCCATTTGCCGATACAGCTCCAGCCTTCCACACAATCATGCCGCGTGATTTGGGTGCGAGACGGCAAAGCACGTAATTGTTCCAGCGACAATGACATTGGCTTTTCGACCAAGCCATAAATCCTGAGGCGATAATCGGCAAAATTATTGTTCAACAAGGCCAGATATTCCGGCGTTTTCGGATTGACCGAGCCATTGGCTTTGAAATACGGGGACAAGTCGGCCTGAGTAAATTCCTGCGCCAATGCGTTTTCTGGTGTGAGTGCGCGAAATGTTTTATCGGTCAGTTTGTCGCTGCTGGCCAACACTTCCTTGAAGGTCTCATTGCCGCTCAGGCGGTCGCAACCGGCTAATAACGCAACGCTGCCAACGGCCAGTGCCTGTCCTAGAAAACGACGTCGTTCATTCCTGGACATTGGCTTGCTCCTCAATTGGCATTTCGTTTGAAACGACAGCTTCGTGAATTCGGAATCGCCCGGTGATCATTGAACGAATTTGATTGATCGGGCCACTTACCAGCACCATGAATAGATGGATTGCAATAAAGGCCACCATCAATCCGGCGAAAATAAAGTGCAGAGTCCGTGCCGATTGCCTGCCGCCGACCAGGTCAAGTAACCAGCCAAGCACCGAGCCCATATGCGGTGACATGCATAAGCCCATCATCACTAGGCCAGGCAGCAAAATATAAATAACTGATACATAAGCCAGTTTTTGCAGAATGTTATAGCGAACCGCCTCCTCGCCTTCCGGGTGCTTGAAACGCATGTGGTCCCAGATTGATTTGAAAATGCCGCGCCAGTCTTTCTTTGTTGGCTGCAAGTCGCGTGAATAATGTTTTGATCGCCAAGCCCATAAAAAAAACAGCAGGCCGTTGATCACGAATATCCAGGCAAAAAAGAAATGCCACAAGCGCGCATCTGCTAAATTGCGTTCGCTTGGAATCGTGCTCCAGCGTGGAAAACCGACGGCAATAGGCTCGCCCATCCCATTATTAGAAACACCCAAAACACCAGTCGTCGTATATTCCTTTTTACCCATTTGCACATAGCCGATCAGTTCTTTATGGGCACCATATTTCGCCCGTAATGCCAATGCTGGAGTTTCAAAGGTGGAAATTTTTCCCCAATATAATTTGGGGTGTGCATTGAAGATATTCAGCCCGCTTCCGAGCAGAATAAAAAAGCAAATGACGTTTAGCCAATGCGAAAGCCTGACCGGTAGTTGATGTTTATAGATTCCGCGATCGCTATTGTGCATGCTGACACCCCGTGAGAATCTTGTTATAGCCTACGCCATGAAAATGACTCTGTTAAGTATTTTTACTGGCCATCAATGCCGCCAGGGCATCTTCACGACTGGCTTTGAGATCTATGAGGGGGCGACTAGGGTAAAGAGGTGCTAACTTTTTCGATAATTCTGTATGTTCCCACGGTGCGAACACGGCAGGAGCGGGTAACTTGGCCAACTCAGGCACCCAGCGATGAATATATTTGCCTTGGCTATCGAATTTTTCGGATTGGGTGACTGGGTTGAAGATACGGAAATACGGGGCGGCATCGGCACCGGTACCGGCGGTCCATTGCCAACCTTGTGTGTTATTGGCCAAGTTAGCATCCAGCAAAGTATCCCAAAACCAGTGCGCCCCCTCCAGCCAGTGGTAACGCATATTTTTGCAAAGAAAACTGGCGACAATCATCCGCACACGATTATGCATCCAGCCGGTTGCCCAAAGCTCGCGCATGCCGGCATCGATAATCGGCACACCGGTCCTGCCTTGTTGCCAGGCAGCCAGCAATTCCAGGTTCGGCTTTGCCCATTTGAAGTTATCAAACTTGGCAACCAGATTTTGGTTGCTGGTATGCGGGTAATGAAACAGCAAATGATGCGAAAACTCGCGCCAACCCAATTCGCTGATGAAATGCGTGACATCCGCCTCGGCTTTCGCAGGCCATGGATGATTACGTATTGCTTTCATGATTTGCCGCGGTGAAATCTCCCCGAAATGCAGATGCGGGGAAAGTTTTGACGAACCGATGCGATCGGGAAAATTTCGCTGTTCCTTATAGCCAATTGCTGCACCATCGATGAAGGCTTCGAGTAATTCGGCGGCACCCTCTTCGCCCGGCTGCCAGAATTCCCAGAAACTTTTGTCCCAATAAAGGTCAGGCAATAATTTCAGTGATTCGATGCTGTCGGATTTTATTTTTTCCGGTACTTTTGGAAGCTTGTCCGGTGCGGCAGTGGGCTGCACTTTATCAATATTTTGAACCGCGTTTTTCCAGAATGGTGTAAACACCCGATACGGATCGCCGGATAATGTTTTGATCGTCCACGGTTCAATCAGCAACGCGCCATTCGAGCTTTCTGCGTGAATGCCACACGACTTTAAACTTTCTTTAACCTTGATGTCCCGCGCGATACAGACAGGTTCATATAGACGATTCCAGAACATCGCTTCGGATTTTGTTTCGTCAATTAATTTTTCGAGCTGAGCCAATGATTTTCCTTGCCGGATAATCAATCGCCCTCCTCTTTTCTCAATCGATTTTTTCAGCGACTGCAAGGAGTAATGCAACCAAGCCAAACTTGCAGCACCTGGCTGCCATGGCTTTTCCTCTTCTGGCGCGTGGATATAAACCAATACCGGCGAATACCCTGCATTCAAGGCAGATTGTAATGCCGTGTTATCGGTCAATCGTAAATCGCGTCGCAGCCATACCAATGCATTTGCCATGTTGAATTTATCCGTTCTTCTTATGCCGATTTTACGTAAGGACGAACGGCAGAGAACCCACCGTCCACCGAAATAATTTGTCCGCTGATCCAGCTTGCCTGATCTGAAATAAGGAAGGCGGCAAGATTGGCGGCATCGCTGGCTTGGCCATAGCGGCCAAGCGGATATTGTGCCGCGATTTGTTTTGCTGCCGCTTCATTACTCACCATACGTTCGGTTGCAGGCGTTTGCATCAAGCCTGGTGCAATGGCATTTACCCGAAAACCGATATTCGAAAAATCTGCAGCGAGTGATCTTACCAATGCTTCGATTCCAGCTTTTGCAATCGCGATGGCGGCGTGATTACTAACGCCGGAAGCTGCTGCCACCGATGAAAATAAAATCAGCGAGCCAGCCTGCTTGGCTTTTTGCAATGCAGAGGCATAAGCCCTGCCGGTAAAAAATGCCGTATCAAGATTGGCCGATAGACAAGCACGGTATTGCACTTCGCTGGTCCGGGCAATCGGAGCAATCAAGATCGCACCGGCACAATTGACGACGGCATCAGGCAACACGCCGAAATATTCGGCTGCTTCCTGTACTGCCAACTCTGCACCAACTTCGGTGGAAACATCGGCGGCAATTACTTTCTCGTTTGGAAGTGATTGCAGTTTTTCGATATTGCGGCTCGCCAAAGCCAGCTTCCAGCCCTGCGAACGTAAATTTGCTGCTAGCGCAGTCGCAACACCACCAGATGCACCGGTAATCAAACAGGTTTTCATAACAAAGCCTCGGTTTTTGAATATTTCAATCGCAAGCCATCGGCTTGCTTGCGTATTTCTGATAGCTTGAGGGCATCAATACGTGCCAGATTTTTCCATTGCAAGGCAGTTCGAGGATGCCTTGCAAATTTGTGTTCGTAGCGGCTAAGAAAATCCCAGTACAAAGTTGTAAATGGGCATGCGCTTTCGCCGGTAGATTCTTCAGGCCGGTAGCGACAGCCATTGCAGTAATTGGACATTCGCTTGATATACGCTCCGCTCGCCACGTAAGGCTTCGATGTCATCCTGCCATTGTCGGCGTACTGGCTCATGCCAAGTACATTCGGTAACTCGACCCACTCCACGGCATCCACATACACGGCTAAATACCATTCGTGAATTTGCTTTGGTTCGACACCAAGTAATATCGCGAACAGTCCGGTAACCATTAAACGATGAATATGATGTGCGTAGCCAAACTCAAGTGTTTGCCCGATCGCTTGCTTAAGGCAAACCATATCGGTATCGCCCGTCCAATAGAAATCCGGCAAATCGGCACGCGCATCGAGTGCATTGTCGTCAAGAAATTCCGGCATTCGAAGCCAGTACATGCCGCGGATAAATTCCCGCCAGCCGATAATTTGACGGATAAACCCTTCCACCGCCGCCAGCGGGGCTTTTCCGGTTTCGTAAGCAATCAGTGCAGCAGCGACTGCTTTTTTGGGTGATAGCAATTTGAGATTAAGTGCAGCTGAAATACGCGAATGATAAAGATAGGGTTCGTCAATCCACATTGCGTCCTGATATTGGCCAAACAGAGGAAGGCGATGTTCGATGAAATCGTCCAGTGCTGTGTTTGCTTGATCCGGTGTCAGAGGCCAATCGAAGGCATCGAGCTTGCCTGGATGTTCCGCAAACATCTTTTCAACCAGTTCGATGACGGCCAATGTGGTTTGATCTTTTTCAAATGCGATTGGCTTCGCGAGAAAACCCGGGCCCCGTTTGTCGAACACGCCTCTATTATCGTGATCAAAATTCCACTTGCCGCTGGTCGGCTGGTCTCTATCCATCAAGACGTTTTCACGTTTCCTGACCCAACGATAGAAAAACTCCAGTCGATATTCCTTTCTGCCCTTTGCCCATTCGGCAAAGTCATGTTCGTCGCAATAAAAATGTTGATCGGGGCGCTGAATCCACGCAACGCCTGCTTGTCCGCAAACTCTGGGCAATGATTGAGATAAACGCCATTCACCGGGTTTTACCGTAATAACTTTTTGCGGTCGATGGTCAATGAAGTCTTCGGCAAGCGCTACCTCGAGTGAGTTGGCGTTGTGATTATCCAATTCTCGATAAAATACTGGATAGCCCAGCGCGATTAATTCGTCACGAAAATGCCGCATCGCTGCTAGAAATATTGCAATACGTTGCTTGCTGGACCAGACATGCGTTGCTTCAGTGGTGGCCTCGCACATCCAGATAGCATCTTGCGCCGGATCGAAATCATCAAAAACGAGAGATTCGCGATCAAGTTGATCGCCTAGAATGAGAATGAGATGTCTGAGCTTGGTCGCTGGCATGCGCGCAGCTTAGTGAAACCGATGTGTAGAAAAGATGACCCAAGCCCATGTGGTTAGAGCCGCAGCCGCGTTGCTCACAAAACAAACAAAACTCGAGTCCGTGGGAGGCCCGTCGGGCGCGAATATGCCTGTCCAACTGACTAAGCTGGCCGTGATATAAGTCACGAGAGCAATACATCAAAGATTATGGTGCGTCGCAGATTTATTCGCGCCTGACGGGCGCTCCCACAAAAATAAGCAATCTTGAATAGGCACGTATTTGAGAACTATCTAGTGAGCCATACATTACCGCAGATTTACTGGGGTTGATGGAGCACAACCCGGGTTACGCTTCGATGAAACGCACCCGTCGCGTAATCGAACAAGTCAATTCATAACTTATGGAGCCAGCCGCTTTGGCGATAATTTCAACCGGCAATTCCGGCCCCCAAAGTAATACATCGTCACCCACTTTTGCATCAGGAATACCGCGTAAATCCAGTGTCATCAAATCCATCGACACACGACCGATAATCGGAACCCGTACACCATTGATCAATACCGGTGTTCCGGCAGACGCATTACGGGGATAACCATCGCCATAACCGATGGCGGCAACACCGACCGGCATATCTTCCGGGCATTGCCAAGTCGCCGAATAACCAATGCTCTCGCCTTTTTTGATCTGGTTTATCGCAATCAATTTAGTTGACAGGCTCATGGCGGGTTTTAAACCAAAATCGGCACCGGTTTGATCATCCACCACAGACAAACCATAAAGCGCACCTCCTGCCCTGACCCAATCTTGATGGGCTCCGGGCCAACCAAGAATGGCCGCCGAATTGGACAAGGAATGCAAGCCGCTTAGATGTTTACTGGTCTCATCGAATACATTTAATTGCGCAGCCGTTTGCCGACTATCAAATTCATCTGAACTGGCGAAATGCGTCATCAATGTGATGTCATCATGCACATTCGGCATCATTTTCAATTGTGTATAAACGGTATTCGCGCGATCAGGCGCAAAGCCCAGACGATGCATGCCGGTATCGAGTTTCAACCAGACCCGAATCGGATCGGTTTCGGTATCTTGCTGCAACAAGGCGAGCTGGAAATCATGATGAACAACCGTATCGACGCCAAGGCGGCGAATGGCTGACAGATCCGAGGCGTCATCAATACCCGATAACAAGACGATACGCTGGGATAAACCTGCAGCCCGCAAACGCTCGGCATCAGACAATGCGGCTACGCCGAAAGCATCAGCACCTTCCAGAGCTCGCGCGACGCGCTCCAGGCCATGACCGTAACCATCTGCTTTCACGACCGCCATGACTTTGGAATGTGGTGCCAAGGATCGCACTCGCGATAAATTGTGTCGCAGGGCTTCGATATGAATGGTGGCAGTAGTAGGACGCGACATAAGAGTCCGAACAGGAAATCAGTGATTATTATCCTTGGTAGCGGGTTTATTTACCATGAAACATTTGCCTTGCGCGTGAGTTTAATCATGGCTGGCATGGAACCACTTTTCCGCGAAAACCGAAGCCGGCTCCGGACGACCAAAATGGTAACCCTGGGCAAAATCGCAGCCTAATAAATTCAGGGCTGTGGCCTGCCCGGCTTCTTCAACACCTTCAGCCGTCGTTCGCAGCCCAAGACTACGAGCCATCGCCACAATGGTGGTAACAATGGCATGATCATTGGCATCGGTCAGCATGTTGCGAACGAACGAAATATCAATTTTGATCTGGTCGACGGCGAATCGTTTCAGATAAGACAATGACGAATAGCCGGTTCCGAAATCGTCAATCGAAAGACCGAAACCCGATGCACTGAGCAATTCCATCACTTCAACGGCACGCTCCGGGTCTGCCATCATGCTGCTTTCGGTCAGTTCCAATTCGAATAATTCCGGACTCAAATTGGCAGCCTGCACAATGCCAAGCAAACGATCGGCAATTTGCGGATCTTCAAACTGCAACGCAGAAACATTGATCGCCAAACGGCCATTCAAGTGATAGCCCATTTCTGCCCAGGTCGATATTTGACGACATGCAGTCCTGAGTACCCAGTCACCCAGTAAAGGCATCATGCCGCGTTCTTCGGCAATCGGAATGAACTCGGCAGGACCGACCCAACCAAGCTCTGAATCAATCCAGCGCAATAGCGCCTCTGCGCCTTTCACCTTGCCGGTCACCAGATCAAATTGTGGCTGGTAATAAAGCTGCAGCTCATCGGCTTCAATCGCAAGCGCAAGGCGTTTGGCAATCGCCAGACGCTTTGCCAATTCATTGCCCATTTCAGATTGATACAAACGATAACCACCACCGCTGGCTTTGGCACGATACATCGCGATATCGGTGTGCTTGATCAAATCTTCCGAGGTATCACCATCGGCAGGATAAAAAGCAATCCCGATACTGGCACCCAGGGTATAGGAATGCCCCAACAGATTCAGTGGCTCAAGCAGGGAAAGCTGCAATCGCATGGCAATGGATACAGCGACTTCGACATCGGAATCCTCGACGATCAATACAAATTCGTCTCCACCCAAGCGTGCCAGTGTTTCCTCTTTGCGCGCAGCACCTTGAAAGCGCCTTGCAACCTCAGCAAGAGCCAGGTCACCGACGGCATGCCCCTGGCTGTCATTGATTTCCTTGAAGCGATCCAGATCGAGAAACAAGAGCGCGCCTTGGCTACCGGTGCGTTTTGAAGCCAGCAGAATATGCTCCAGACGATCCAGAAAAAGTGCGCGATTTGGCAGGCCGGTCAGTGAATCGTAGAAGGCCAGCTGTTCAATTTTTGCCGCCTGGATTTTCTTTTCGCTTACATCGCTAAGCGTGCTGATGTAATGACTTGGCCCGCCTGTTGGGCCGTTAACCGTGGCTACCGACATGGCAAGTGAATACGTTTCGCCGGATTTCTTCCTGCCCAGTACTTCTCCATGCCAGCGCCCGGTATTGCTCAGATTTGAACGCTTTTCGGCTTCAATATTCAGCCCATCCT
>JBDTTC010000043.1:0-2765 GCA_039930825.1 Arenimonas sp. | reverse complement strand
GTCACGGAAAACCGCGCCGCCGGCTTCTTGCAGTTGACCATTTGGATACAGCAGTTTTGCACCGCAAATGCCCGTGTCAGGAAATTGCTTGAAGGTGTTCAGTAAGTTTTGAAGCCAATCTTTTTGAACCACGGTATCGTTGTTAAGAAATACCAGTATCTCGCCACGTGCCTGTCTTGCGCCATGGTTGCTGGCGAAGACATAGCCGCTTTGTTCCGGAATGCGAAACACACGCAAGCCTTGAATGCTTGATAAAAATTCGAAGCTGGTGTCGCTGGAAGCATCATCCACGACGATAACTTCGAACGCGATTCCACTGCGATGGAGCAACACGCTTGCAAGGCAGGCCTTGGTCAATTCGAGCTTGTTGTGAATCGGGATAATCAGACTGACCCTGGGATGCTCACAGCGAAAATCGGCAACTGCGAGATTTTCCAATTCGGCCAGGTTGGGAAAATACAGCTTTTGACCGGCGCGCGGCTGTTTCAGGCCAGGCGAAATCATCGCTAAGCTGGCTTTCAGGCCGCGGATACGGATGCTTCGCAAACCGCGCTGCAGCAGGCTACGGCTCCGACGATAGTGGTAAATAAATCGATCTTTCATTAAATGTGAATTAGTTCGGTAATTTATTGTCCAAATAAGCCATGAAAAATTCAGACTCACTCTAGAGCCTGATAAACTTCCGGAAACCAACATTATCCATGTCCGTGACCCTAAACGCTCCTTCCGAAGAAGAAACACCTAGCCTCCGTTCCCGACTCCGGACTTGGTTCTGGCGCATTAGTCTGCTAGTTCTGGGTTTGACGATTGGTATTGGCGGTCCATACCTCTGGAAACTAGACAAGCAGGTGCGCGAGCAATTTGCGCAATTGCAGTGGCAAGTGCCCACCCGCATTTTTGCACGCCCCTTGTTTTTGGCGGAGGGTGTTCGACTGAGTCCCGAGGCTATGGAACTGGAATTAACGGCGGCGTCCTATCGTAATGATGGCGTTGGCCAATTACCGGGTACGTTCAAACGCGATGGCGGCAAGTTCACACTCGCCACCCGTGCGTTTATCGATATGGATGGTCCGGTCCGCGAAAGCCAATTGGCGGTGATAATTAGTGCCGGCCGTATTGTTTCAGTGCAAAACGTTGCGACTAAAAAACGATTGGACAGCGCAAGAATGGATCCTGCTCGCATTGCCACTTTGTATGGCAATAACGAAGAAGAGCGCCGTTTAGTTCGCCTTGAAGAAGTGCCGCCATTGATTGTCTCCGGTCTGCAGGCCGTCGAGGATCGCAATTTCAAGACCCATCACGGTATCGATCCGAAGGGATTGATGCGCGCAATCTGGGTGAATATCCGCGAAGGCGAATTTGAGCAGGGTGCCAGCACACTGACCCAGCAGATGGTACGCAGTCTGTTCCTGAGCAATACCAAAACCATTTCACGCAAAGTAAAAGAAGCGGCCTATGCATTAATTATCGAGGCACGTTTCGACAAGAGACGTATTCTTGAAGCCTATTTGAATCAGGTGTATCTGGGCCAGCAAGGTGAGCAATCCATTCACGGGGTTGCCGCGGGTGCCGAGTTCTGGTTTGGACGTGATCTCAATTCATTGCGTACCGAAGATATGGCCTTGTTGATCGGCATAATCCAGGGCCCGGCGTTTCATGATCCGCGCAAGCATCCAGAGCGTGCGCTGGAACGCCGCCGTGTTGTGCTGGGTGTTTGGGAAGAATTGGGTTTGATTACCAAGGCGGAAGCCGAACGCGCAAATGCAACGCCACTGGGTGTGAGCTCTAAACCCGGTGTAGCAAAAAATCGTAACCCTGCTTTCATGGATTTAGTACGACGCCAACTGGCTCGCGACTATCCGGCGGATGCGCTGAAAGGCGCCGGCATGACGGTGCATACATCGCTCGCGCCGTCAGTGCAAATGCTCTCAGAAAAAGCCGTTATCGACACCTTGAGCAAAATCCAACGCAAGCAGGGCCCGACTCTGCAAGCGGGCATGGTGGTTACCGATAGTCAAAACGGCGAAGTATTGGCTATGGTCGGTAACAAGAATGTCGATCAACCCGGTTTCAACCGAGCTCTGGAAGCGCAGCGTCCGGTGGGTTCCTTGCTTAAACCATTCGTATATCTGCTTGCATTTGCGCAGCCGGACCAATACTCGCTTGCCAGTTGGGTGGACGACAGTCCGGTCGAAGTTACACAGCCTAATGGCAAAACTTGGCGTCCGGGTAATTCCGATGGCAAGAGCCACGGCACGGTAACCATGTCGTCGGCGCTCGCTCATTCCTACAATCAAGCCACGGTGCGTGTCGGCATGGAAGTGGGGCCTGATCGATTGAGCGAATTACTGAAAGTGCTCGGTGGCTTGCAATCGGAGCCGCGCCCTTCACTGATTCTAGGCGCGGTAGATTTAAGCGTTTTTTCGATGACGCAGATGTATCAATTTTTGGCATCGGGCGGACGCATACAACCTTTGCGTGCCGTTCGCGGCGTGCTGAATCCAAAAGGCAAAGCGGTGAATCGCTACGATTTCAATTCCAATGCTGCACAGGAAGGCGATGCGATTGCATCGCGCCTTGTCACATTGGGATTGCAGCAAGTCATCACCAATGGCACCGGTAGCGCCTTGCTCAGTGACGGGCTGGGGCCCTTGCAGGCTGCCGGAAAAACCGGCACCAGCAATGATGGTCGCGATAGCTGGTTCGCCGGTTATACCGGCGACCATCTCGCCGTAGTTTGGGTAGGTAATGATGAAAATAAAACG
>JBDTTC010000042.1:0-7263 GCA_039930825.1 Arenimonas sp. | reverse complement strand
AAAACCGTCATGTTTGATGTAATTGCGATGCTTGTCGATCAAACCACCGACGCATAATTTCAACAATGCCTCTGCATCCGCCACCGGGATTTCATAATCGAACTCCTGACGTGTATGGCCAAGCTCGCGTGATTTCATATTCAGGAATGCCTGATCACCGGCAATGCGAACTCGCACAGAAGCTTTCTGGGTTCCCTTACGCATGGCATTCATGTCGTTCAAATAACCCTGCGCCATGCGCGTAGTTTTATAGACCTGCGATTTCCAGGAATCATTAATGATCAAGAATTTTTTTTCGATTTCGATGCCCATCTTATTTCTCGAACAACGCGATGGATTCGACATGAGCGGTATTCGGGAACATATCCATCACACCCGCAGACACCAGCTTGTAGCCGCGTTCTTTTACGAGAAATCCGGCGTCGCGTGCGAGTGAAGCCGGATGGCAGCTCACATAAACGATACGACGGATATTTTTCAGCGGCATCTGCGCCAAAACTTCGGCAGCGCCAGCACGTGGCGGATCGAGCAACAACTTGTCGAAGCCTTGCTGCATCCAGGACTCGCCGCTCAAATCTTTCGCCAAATCGGCAGCGTAAAATTCGACATTGCTCAATCCGTTCAACAGGGCATTGTCGCGAGCCCTTGCAACAAGTCCCGCTTCACCTTCAACACCAACGACCGATGCGGCACTAAGTGCGAGCGGCAAGGTGAAATTACCTAGACCACAGAATAAATCCAGCACACGCTCACCTGCTTGCGGGTCGAGCAGGGCAATCGCCTGGTCAATCATTTTCTGATTCAGGGCTGCATTAACCTGAATAAAATCCAGTGGTTTGAATGCAAGCCTAATATTGTATTTCGGAATTGCAAATTCGAGATGGGTCTCCAGTGGCCACAACGCAACAACAGAATTTACGCCACCGGGTTGCAAGTAAACCGCGAAACCGGAATCTATCGCGAACTGTTTCAGTTTTTCACTATCGGTTTCATTTAGCGCTTCGAGATTTCTGAAAATCAGCGCGACTGGCCCATCACCGGCAATAAATTCAATTTGAGCAATCGTACGTTTGGCATCGAGCGAATCAATCAATACTGAGAGATCGGGAAGTCGTGTGCCCAAGGCAGGAATTACCGTATGGCAAATGCTAAGGTCTGCGACGAAACGCGCATCGAGTTCACGGAACCCGACTAGAGTTTTACCTTTTTTCTCAACGTGGCGAACCGACAAACGACCTTTACGGCGATAACCCCAGGACTCACCCACCATCGGTGGTAATACCGTTTCCGCTTCAACATGGCCAATACGAGCGAGATTTTCGATCAAGACCTGTTGCTTTACTTCAATTTGTTTGTCTTCCGCCAAATGCTGCAGTACACAGCCGGCACAGACACCAAAATGTTGGCAGCGCGGCTCAATACGATCATCAGATGCCTTGAGCACCTCAAGCGTTACCGCCTCATCGAAATGACGATTGCGACCGGTTTGTTTGGCACGTACGGTTTCGCCCATCAAGGCGCCCGATACAAACACGGCCTTTCCTTCTAGACGGCCAACACCGCGCCCATCGTGGGCCAGGCCATGGATGTCGAGTTCGAATTCACGATTGATCTTTGTTCTGCTGCGGCCCACGGCATTCTTCATTAAAACGAAAGGGCGTGAATTTTCTCAAATCCACGCCCTTCTGTGTGATTTATTTTCAGGCATTAACCAGCATTGGATCCCGCATCGTCGGCCATCCATGGCCTGCACGGGATAAATACATCCTGTATTTACTTCTGCTTCCAGTCGCCTGCCGAACTTTGATACCACCAGCCGGCTTTAGCATCACGAACCCATTGTTTGGCAAAGGTTTCGCGAATCTGTTTTTCCCATTCCGGATGCGCGTTGGCCACCGCAATTTCGCGGTAAACCGCATTGCGGTCACGGTTGTCTTCGGCTACCTGCTGGGTAAGGCCGACGCGGTCCTTTAAAGGCACCTTGGTAGCATCGTGCACCACGATAAGGCCATCGTTACCGAAGCCGAGCGCACCGCCCTCAAAATGCTGTCGCAAGGAGCTTGCGAAGCGGTCCGACATGCGATTCTGGATAGTCTGAATCGCCGGTGTACGGATGGTGATGTCCACTTCCTGCGCGGCAGCATCGCTGATGAAAAACGATGCCAGATTGAACGAAGGCTGGGCTGAAGCTTGCGGCATCGGCTTTGGATCTGCCGGCTTGGCTTCTTCAGTCGCGGCCTTGTCACCGTTGATGACTTTACCGACAAATTCTTCTGCCGCTTGCTGGGCTTCGGCAGCCGGGAAATAGACATTAATCGTGACGCAGGCGCTAAGCGCTAGAAATACCGTCGCAAACAACATGGGTTTCCACTTCGAACGTTTGACACTTTGCATACCACTCTCCCAATTAATGAAACTCATTGAATTACCGGTGCCTGACCTTCCGTTGCCGCTTTCAAACGTGAAACCAAGGTCGGCCAATCCACACGTCGTCGAAAGCCTACCACTTGTATGCGTGGCAAGCCTCCTCCTGCGACGATGGTATAGCCGTCTCCAGCTGAACCTATGCCGTCCATGGTGCAAATATTGTCTTTCAATTTACAGCCGATCCCGATTTTTTCGTAGCCGAAGTCATTAAAAATTTTCAGCACCTGATTTTGCAGGCCCGCCATCAAGCCACTGCCGCCCACGCTGGAAATGTCGCGCACGGCTTTCTGGCTAATGCGTTTTTTGCCTTTCCACTTATCATCGGTATAAAATCTCGCGTCAAAAGCCGCAGGCGACCAATCAACCAGACGCAAATTCCTGATATAGCCATCAAGACTGCCGGTAATCGAACCGAAATCGAAAGCCTTGGTCATCGGCTCCATGTCGATATTATCGATTGCTACATCGGCGGATAAGGTCGGCGCAACGCCAAATGGCCGTTCCATAACCAGATTTGACAAGGCAACTTCGCCACTAAAGACCGATATCTGCAAACCACCGTCTAGATCTAGCACGTTATTCTGATAACGCGCATTCGGAATCTTCCCGCTGATACTGCCGGTAAATGCCGGCCAACCAAGGCGTTGCGACAAACTAGCCATATCCAGCTTATCCATGCTCATACCCAGTTCGAACCGTGTTCCCAGATCGGCATTGGGTGGCTGCCATCGAAAGTGATCGACGCGAATAATGCCTTCGAGTGCCTGAATATTCGTCGCCTGGCTTAACTTCAAACTACCATTGGTACTATCGAATGCAAATTTCGCCTTGCCCAATCCAATGCCGTACATCGCGGCATTTTCCCAGGTGAATGCGCTTTGTACGTTGGTCACCTGCTGGGTCCAGCGCACGTCGCCGTTTACTCCGGCAAAGGTAAATCGCGCCTTATCGTCGATGGCATTTATTGAATCAAGTTTTACATCCAGTTGATCAAGCTGTTTATTGCGCAAACTGATTTTTGCCTTTGTGCTGCCGGCCAGAATCAAATTTGGAAATCCGGCGGGGGCCAAAAAACCGGATAAATAGCGATCACGTGCAGTAGCAAGATCCGGTAAATTTAGATCGAGATTCAAATCGGCAAGCTCGCCTTTTGCATTCAAGCTGGCATTGCCGTTCAAATTCAACACATTCGGATCCTGCCAGCCAATGAGGGGAATCATCCAGTTCGCTTCGCCCTGCTTTTCCATCTGTACTTCAATTTCAACCGGCGTTTTCGGGAACAGTACATATAAACCCTGCGCCAGAAATTCACCGCCTTGCGCGGTATAGCGGGTTTGAATTGTGGTTTGCCTACCCGCTTGACGGTAATCCAGGCGCAAGCGACCTTTCAACGCAGCGGCGGCTAACCAGCCATCCGGAGTTTCCAAACCCACGTCGGCCAATTGCAAGTCGGTAGTCACCTGAAACGGGGCTTTGGCTGGCGTCAGCACATCAATGCGGCCACCCACATTACCAGCAGTCCACTTGCCCTCTTGCCACAAACCGGCAAGATAAGCCTTAAACCATTCCACCGGAATTTTTTGCAATTCAATTCGCGATAAATCCGGCGAGGCGACCGAATTTTCGTAACGAATCTTTTTATCACTGATTCGCAAATCAACCAATGTGCCCGCCGGTGAATAATCCAGCGCCAATGGATAAGCGGGACTGCCGTTTGCGCGAACTTTTCCCAGGCATTTCCAGCCGGCATTACTGGTACGAACAAGCGGGCACTGCCAATCAATATTTTTTTCCCTATACGACATCAGGGGGAAATCGAGTGTCGCGGCGCGAATGCGCAGTTTGCCCTGGCTGGAATCCCTTGGCCACGACAAATCGACCTGGACATTCTGCAGGGTGCCAATGCCGGCCTTTATTTTGGCGACTTTCATTTTCATCACTTCGGCATTTGCAACGCCCGCTACCAGCAATAAAAAAAGCGGGAGGGTCTTGATGATGAGCTTGAATACTTGCATGCTGCCTAGCATAGTGGTTTTTAAACAAACAAATAATGAATAAGCGCATATTGCCGAGAATCCTGCTGATCGAAGACAACCCAATCAGCCGTGAATTCCTTTACGAGGCACTACTGCCTCTCGAGATATTGATCGACGCGGTCGGCAGCTTGTCGGCAGCACGTTTGCTGGCGCATGAAAACATGCATTTACTTTTTCTATGTGATGTCCACTTGCCGGATGGAGGACCCGACAAGATTTTCGAAACACTTAAAAATCTTCAGAACACTACAACAATAATTGCAATCACCGCCGATACCAGCACCGACGTGAAAAAATCCCTGCTTGATATTGGCTACCTGGAAGTTTGGGCCAAACCGATCACGATGGCCGCTTTACAAAGCAATGTTGCACGCCTGATCGGAATAAGTAGCAGAACCGAACAGAATGAAGAAGAACCTCTGCTGTGGGATGAAACATCTGCCTTGCGAGCGGTCGGCAATAACGAAAAAACTCTGAAGGCACTTAAAAAAATGTTTCTTGCCGAGTTGCCGAAAAACATCAAAACAATCGAACAATACAGTTTGGTCAACAACCACCAGAAGCTGAAAGCCGAGTGCCACAAGTTATTGGCTGGCTGCGGTTTTGTCGGTGCCGCGCGACTGTCGCAGGCCGTAAAGCGATTATCAGAAAATCCACACAATGCAAAACATATGGATGCGATGAAGGAACAAGCGAAAAAATGCATTGCCGATATTTAAGTAGCTTTACCAACCCTCGCCAATTCACTCAGCAAACCCCAGGATTTCAATTCGACATTACCTAATTGCTCCTTGATCAGGCTACGCAAAGCACCACGTAATTCCTGAAGTTGCTCATTCACCGGTATTTGATCATTGGCCAAAGCAATAAGGGCTGCGCCGCTGACACTACCTGCACTATGCCTGTTATCACGTACGGGCCCATGCTCAATATCGATACGATAGCGCGCGGCCGGGTCACAGGCCTGCCCATCATGCGTGAAATCAAATGCAAAGCCGACACCAATTGCCTGCAGCAAATCGCGTTCAAAACGCCGCAGAGTCCAAGCCAGTGAATCTTGATCAGCCAAGCGGTTCCGGGTTGCCTTATAAAGTTCGAATACATCCTGTGCAGCATCCTGCCGAGGCAGCAGCTTCAGTAACAGCTCATGGATATAGAACGTTGAGAGCAGATAATCGCCCTGAAGTCGCGGCGCGACATCCAGCGCTTCCACTTGCTGCAGGCTGGCCATTTCACCCCTCAATTGGTAATCGAGGCGAACATATTGCATAGGCTGAAGCGCCGCACGCTGATTGTGTTTTTTAGCACCGGTCATGCCGCGTGCCACCAGGGCCAAACGGCCATTGTCCTGCGTCAGGACTTCAACGATGAAACTGGTTTCACGCCAAGCGCGTGCGTGTAAAACAAAGGCCGGTTGACCTTGTATGCGCATGATTAATCGAGGTAACCAAAGCGTCGCAATGCGGCCTCGTCATCCGACCAACCTTCGCGGACACGGCACCAGGTTTCAAGAAATACCTTGCGCCCAAATAATTTTTCCATGCCGATCCGGGCACCGGTAGATATTGCCTTCATTCTTTCACCGCCGTTGCCGATTACGATCGGCTTCTGGCTTTCACGCTCTACCCAGACAACAGCAGAGATACGCAGCATTTGCCCGTCTTCTTCGAACTTTTCAATTTCGACCGTGGTCGAGTAAGGCAGCTCTTCACCAAGTCGTGTCATCAACTGTTCGCGCACCAATTCACCGGCAAGAAAACGTTCGCTCTTGTCGGTAATCTCGTCTTCACCATAGTGCGCTTCCGATTCGGGCATCAGTGCAATCAAGGTCTTGACCAAGGCATCGGTACCTTTCTTTTTCAAAGCGGATAACGGATGCACCATCGCAAATTCGTGTTCCGCCGTAATTTTTGCAATAAAAGGCAGCAAGCTATCTTTGTCAGCTACTTTATCGACTTTGTTGACCACCAAAATACAAGGGACCTTGCTTTCTTTCAAGGCAGACATCGCCAAGGAATCATCTTCTGTCCAACGGCCGGCTTCAATGACCAAAACTGCGACATCGACATCACTGACGGCACCGCGCGCAGCACGATTCATGTAACGGTTCATGGCACGTGTTTGGCGACCGTGGATGCCGGGAGTGTCCACCAGCATCAATTGGCCGTCGGTAAAGGTAGCAATACCAAGTAGTCGGTGGCGTGTTGTTTGCGCCTTTGGGGACACAATACTTATTTTCGCTCCGACCAAGGCATTCACAAGCGTCGATTTGCCGACATTTGGACGACCGATAACAGCAATGGTACCGGCGCGATAAGCCGGAGATTGAAGGTCAGAATTCATTGTTTTTGCGTTTCCAGTTTAATCATTATTTTTTCTGCGGCTGCCATTTCTGCAAGACGTAGGGAACTGCCTTCCGCCTGCTCCAGCATTCGGGGTTCTGGAATGGAGCAACTCACTATGAAAATACGCGCGTGATCTTCGCCGCGGCTTTCGATCAATTGATAATCAGGTCGCGCCAACTGTTTGGATTGCAGCCATTCCTGGAGACGGGTCTTTGCATCTTTTTCAATCTTGCCGGGCTGGATATCACGAATTTGCTGCTCAAACCACGGCAATATCGTGCTGCGGCAGGTTTCAAAATCGGAATCAAGATAAATTGCGGCAACGATGGCTTCGAGTGTGTCAGCCAAAATGGAATCACGTCGATGGCCACCGGTTTTCATTTCCCCGGTTCCAAGTTTTATTTTTTCGCCAATATCAAGAATCTTTTTCTGATCCTCCTCCCAATCAATCGGCA
>JBDTTC010000041.1:0-4471 GCA_039930825.1 Arenimonas sp. | reverse complement strand
GGTGATGTAGTCCACGGCACCCGCAGCCAGCGCGCGCGCAACGTTCTCACGATCATTGTCTGCTGTCAGAAAAATAACAGGGATCGGCCGAGTTGCCGTATTGTCTTTTAATGCCTGCAACACATCGAAGCCCGACATGCCCGGCATCCGCATATCCAGCAAGATTAAATCGGGATGCGCAGCGGCAATCCGTTCAAGCGCCTGTTCACCATTTAAAGCAGGAACGATGTCGTAACCGGCTCGCACGAGAAGTTGGCCGACGACGCGCATATTGGCTTCCTGGTCATCCACAACCAGTACCACCGGCAAGCCGATGTCCGCACTTTTTTCTGATTCAGACATTATCGAAAGACTCCGGCATGGACCCGATCAGCGCAAGCGCATCGTTCACTGCGACTACATCAAAACGCTGCACGGCAGCCGACAATAAGTTTGCATGCTGTTCAAGACTGGAAAATCCGGTTTCGGCTGAAAAATTCAGGAGTCGCTTTGCATAATCGCCAATCTCGCGCATGCGCATACTTTTTTGTAAATCTGGCAAATCCTCTCCCCGCAGTTGCTGCCATTGAAGCTGTTTTGAAGCAGACCATTGCGTTGGCATGTCACCGGAGTTGTTCGAACTACTCTTACTCTTGCCAAATAAGCTATCAAGGGCGATGAATAGATCCATGGGTGTGTAAGGCTTACGAACGTAACCATCAAAACTTTCACGCAAGGCTGTTTCCTCGGAATCAAGACTGGAGGCGGTTATTACAACAATTTCGATTCGTATATCCTGTAATTCAGGGTCGGAACGAATTGCATCGCTGGCCTCAAAACCATTCATGCCCTGCATGCGCAAATCCATCAACACGACATCCGGTCTAAGTTTTTTGGCCATGGCAACGGCATCGAGTCCGTTATCGGCAATATGTACTTCATGATGGCTATTGCGTAAGTACCCCTGGGCAATTTCGGTATTCCATGCAACATCATCCACCACCAGTATTTTGAGTGGACGCAATCGATTGAACTCGATCCTATTTTCGTTTGCTGCCTCGGAATCCGGCCAGCTTTCGGCAACCCGAACATTCGGAATTTCAACCATGAATGTCGAACCATTCCCTAGCTCGCTACTCACCTTGAGCTCGCCCTGCATGGCGTTAACCAAGCGACGGCAAATACTTAAACCCAGGCCGGTGCCCTGACGAATCTTCCCATCAGGACTGTTTGCCTGGTGAAAGGGATCGAAAATCTTTTCCAATTGATTTGGATCGATACCAACACCACTATCGCTAATGAATAGGCGCAGATGACGCAGATCAAGATCATGTTGCGGTGATAATACCAAGCGCACCACCACACCACCTTTCTCTGTGTATTTGATGGCATTACTCAGCAGGTTCATCAGTATCTGACGCAGGCGCTGGCCATCGATCAACATCGGCTCCCGCTCCGCGCACTCTATTTCATGCTTTAAAAATATGCCTTTCTGACGCGATTCTGGCGCAAACATATTGACTATTTCGCCAACAAGTTCATGAATATCGGTCGGCTGAAGATTTAACTGCAATTTGCCTGCTTCGATTTTAGATATGTCTAGTACATCGTTGATAAGCGCCAGCAACATTTGGCCGCTTTTCTTAATCGACCTCACCCAGTCCCGCTCCAGAGGGGCAGTCACCGATTCCGATAACAGCTGCGTGAAACCAAATATGGCATTCATCGGCGTACGAATTTCATGACTCATATTAGAAAGAAAACTACTTTTCTCCTCGCTGGCTTGGCGTGCTTGCTCTGCCCGTAGCTGGACTATGAGCAATTCCCTTGATTCCTCTTGTGACCGCCGGATAGCGGCAAATCCAATGCCACCGGCGACAAGTGCAAGCGCATTGGCAATCAATGCCGTTGCATTGGTTTGCTTGACTAGCGTGTCTCGCTCTGCAACGCGAAGGACCATCAAACGATTTTCCTCCTCGGTCATTTTGTCGAGTACGTGCCGCATATCTTTAATGATATTGAAACCAACCCCTTCCCGTATGCGTTTCACGAAAGCAGTTTCGTTGCCCGATTTCAAAGCTTTCTGCTTGTAGGCCATCGACTCCATGCTGCGTGACAGGAAGGCCTTGTAGAGCTCATCGAAGTCCGCCATATAAGAACGCTGCAACGGGTTATCACTCACCGTGTTACTGAGCCGAACTTTCAAGGCATACATTTCTGCAAGCGCTTCCCGTTGTAAAAGCTGATTTTCAGTATTGCCGGTAATTAAATAGCGCAGGGCATTCGCTTGTGCATCACCTGTCGCTACTTTCATACGCGTGAGCAATTCAAGTGTCTGGTGAGTATGGCTTACCTGGCCGATTGAATCGCCTAGTTCATTGGTCGAAGTGACCGATACCGCCGACGTAGCCAAAATAAGTACGAATGCCAGTGCAAGCAAACCATAATTTAGCTGGCGGCGGAATCTTCCGCTGCTGGTGTTAGGCATCAATGCTTCCCCACATGATGTGATCGGCTTCCGGCGCTAAAATACCGAACTTGCCTGATTTTTCAATTATTCAATAGCCAAATAGTACCGTTAAGTAGCAAGGCAAACGATATCCACATCAAATAAGGAATCAGCAGATAACCGGCAGTACTCGATATCTTGCCAAAGGCCAATGCCGTCGATAGCGCCGCTAACCACAGAATGCAAATTTCAACGAAGGCGAGTGCGGGCTGGTGCAAACCAAAAAAAATCGGTGTCCACGATAAATTAAGCGCCAGTTGCAGGCAGAACAACAGCATTGCGTAAGATCTATCAGCCGGTGACGCGCTTGTATTACGACGAATCATCCATGCGCTGATACCAAGCAAAATATAAAGCACAGTCCACACAGGTCCAAACAACCAGCTCGGTGGATTCCAGGTTGGCTTTGCCAAGGTCTGAAACCAGGCATCGGGACCAAAAAACAGCGCCATGCTGCTACCCAGTCCCAATACAAATGCAATCCAAAAGACCAATGAAAGTTTCGGATGCAAATGCTCGAATGTCGTGCCGGGCTTTGTTTGCATACTATCCAGTGGACTCATTTTTTTCACCCTGCCTATATTCTGCATGTACGTGCCACCCATCTAAATCAAAAATATTACAATTTATAAGCTTTACGTTTTCGATAAAGCGTTGAAGCATCAATACCCAGGGTTTTCGCGGCTGTATCGAGATTGTCGCTAGTCGCCAAAATGCGTTCGATATGCATGCGCTCCAATGCCTCAAGACTCATCGCGGCGCCTGGAACAGCTTCATGCTTACCACTTTCAGTTCGACCGACGGCCAGTAATTCAGTACCGATCTGTTCGGAGCTGCATAGAATCACCGCCCGCTCCATCATGTTCTGTAATTCACGCACATTGCCGGGCCAGGCATACATCTGTAACTGCGCCAATGCCTGTGGTGTTAATGCACGTGCGGGCCTACCGTAGCTCATGGCAAAGCGCTGGATAAATCCATTGGCAAGATCTTCCAGATCTTCGATGCGTTCACGCAAGGCAGGCAAGGTAATTGCGATGACGTTCAGTCGGTACAAAAGATCCAGACGGAATTGCCCCTCTTTCACCATGGCATCAAGGTCACGATTGGTCGCGGCAATAATGCGGGCATCGGCTTTTCGCGTGACGGGGTCGCCAACACGTTCGTATTCCTTGTCCTGGATAAAGCGCAATAATTTCGGCTGCAGTTGGAGTGGGAAATCCCCGACTTCGTCCAGAAAAATCGTGCCGCCATCAGCATGACTCACGCGCCCGACATTGGTCTGGCTGGCGCCGGTAAAAGAGCCTTTAATATGGCCGAACATTTCGCTTTCGAGTAATTCCGCCGTCAGGGACGGGCAGTTGACCGTGACCAGCGCAGCGGCTGCACGACTGCTTGCATCGTGGATGGCACGCGCAATCACGCCTTTGCCGGTACCGCTTTCTCCGAGCAATAATACATTCGCATCGGTTCCCGCTACCTGCAATGCAAGACTGATGGCTGCTCGCATAGCATCGTTTTTGCTTTCAAGTTGCGGCACCTGACTACTGGATTCACGCTCGAAGTTATCGAGCCGGTCGATCATGCGGCGGGTATCTATCTGGCGTGCGACCGCGATCAGCAATTGTTCCGGCGAACAGGGCTTGACGAGATAATCGCTGGCACCTTGTGCAATCGCACTGATTGCCTCGCTGACGCCGGCATTGCCGGTCACCATAATCACACGCATTAATGGCGCCAGCTCGCGCAGTTTCGGCAGGGCATCCAGACCGGAGTCGTACCCGATGTTTCGATCCAGCAGACAAACTTGAAACGGCAAGGTGGCGGCAAGTCGAACACCCTCATCAACCGACTCGGCCGTGGTCACGCGATAGCCTTGCTTGGTCAGACACAGTGAAAAATTTTCGAGCAGTCCGCGATCATCATCAATCGCAAGAATACGTCCGGCTACCGGCGTTTCGTTTTTGGCCACGGATGTCATCT
>JBDTTC010000040.1:0-8055 GCA_039930825.1 Arenimonas sp. | reverse complement strand
CAGTAAGACGTTCAAGAATGCGTTTTTTCTGCTCTTTGGCAAAGCCGAAAATACCGGCGGCACCCTCGAGTCTTTTTTGCATCCAATGGCGCTGTGCGGCATCGGAAATATGCATGAACTCCGCACCAATCGAACTGGAGTAGGTAGCAGTGAGCTTGCTGATTAAATCGCGCAATTTATATTTTTCGGCACCGAAATAGCTGGCAACCGCAAATTCGGAATCTAAATCGTTACTGCTCAAACCATGAAACGCGAGGCCAAGATCCGGTGCTTCTTGCTGCGGCATCATTGCAAGCGGGTCGAGCTTGGCGCTCAAATGGCCACGTGAGCGGAATGAAGTGACCAGTTTGCCTACAGCAGTATGTTTGCGAGCGCCTTCCTCATCAACAGAACCACCGGAGGTTTGGTGTTTTGCTTGGGAAGCAGCGCGTTGAACTTGGGCCATAACGGCCGAATGCGGCACATCGCCGGCTTCACGGCCTTTGAAAGCATCAAAATAGGTTTTCCACTTAGGGCCGACGCTATCGGCATCGAGCAAATACTGCTCGTAAAGGTCTTCGATGAAGGCAGCATTGCCGCCAGATAGTTGAGAGCTTTGACTAAACTGTTTTAACAGACTATCCACGTTCCTGGCCCGACCCGCAGCTTGTGCGGCTAAGTGATTGTTGTGATTAGGGTTGTGCCCTAGGGGCAAGCCCTAGGCAAGAACGCAAATTATAGCCTGAGCCGGGATTCTTTTGTAGGCGCGATAAGGACCGAAGTAGGACCGACGGAAGTCTGGGCAAGGGATTGATTGAAAAACTGTCCCGACTTCCGTCGGTCTTACCATGGTCCTGCACCCTACCAGCCAAGAGCCCGGAACTCCGTGCAAGGTCTGCTGCGTTCCCAGACACGACCGAAATGTTCTATCAATTGCTTGTTGCGCGCCGGAAGGTCCGGACTCCAGTCGCCTTCGTAGCGACCGTCGAGCAATCGGAAAAGATAAGCCCCGCCGTCGCTGGCGATAAAGGCGGAAGGATACTGGAGGTCTTCGGGATCGATAGGTGTACGGAATTGAAATACGCTCGACAAGCGTTGAGATAATCCAAGTAACGCGTGTGGTTGACTCCGTGGCGCCATGGTGTCTTGCACCAGTATTTGGGCAACGCCACCGCGACTTTGTATGCCGAATTTTTTAAGCGCCTCTACTACATCCGGCTGTGCATAGAGCCCGTGTTCCAAATCGCGGCTGTAAATCCACAAGCTGCGCTTTGCCGTTGCAATGACCTGCAGTGTGGCCTCGATCAATTGGCTGGAAGTGTCAAAATCGAGCATACGCGCCGTCATACTCTTGCCAGGCGCGCGATTAGCCAATACGAATGGTTCGAGCGCAAGTTTCATGCTTTTGTGCATGATGCCTGCTTCTTCATATTCCTCGCCGTAACTGACGAAACCGAATTTTGTGTAAAAGCCAATCGCCGATACTTGTGAGTTCAAACTGACTTCAGTCCAGCCCAATTCTCTGGCTTTATCAATCAACACTTGCAACAGCGCTGCGCCTACATTTTTGCCGCGCCATTCTTTTATCACGGCCATACGGCCAATTTTGTGTTCAGGGGTTAATCGGCCCGTGCCGATAGGCTTGTGATTGAAATCGCGAGCGATCACGTGGTGACAAAGTGGATCGAGTGCATCCCACTCTTCTTCAATAGGTACGTTTTGTTCGACCACGAAAACCGGCTCGCGAATTGCTCGCAGGTCTTTGAAGTCAACATGGTAATCGGCGGGCTCAACACGGAAGTCGGAGATAGTCATGGCGATAGCTTATGCCCGCCAACGGGAATTGTCATCGTTCACTACAGCGACCCTGATAAAGCATTCTGGATGACGTAGCAAAAAAATAACCATCTTTCCCGCGCAGGCGGAAGCGCTTTTCAACAGCACAGCTGGTCAACCCCGTGCCGTTGAATGATACTTAAAGTCACTGGGTCCTCGACAAAAGCATTCGGGGATGGCGGTTCTAAAATGATTATAGAATTATTTCTGTAAAACCAAATAGCCGCGTTCAATCAGTTCAAATACCAGGCCGCGTTCCGATGCGGAAATTTCGCTGAATGAATCGAGGCCGATGGTTTCAGCGCGGGCAAGTTTGGAAGCTACCGTTGGTGTTGTCGAGAAACTTTGGCCTTGCACGAATAAAACGGCATCGCGGCCATCTTTGCACCATGCCCAGCGAGCAAATGGATGCGGTTCAAGAACAGCACCTTTTTTCAGTTGTTCCAGTACTTTTTCAGGCTTCGGTATTTTAGGTGGTGGTGAAATCTCCATCGAGTTGCGATAGGTCGTCACGAATCTGCCAAAGAACAAGGCGGCAGCTTCTTTCGAATCGGGGACATGTTGTTTGAAAATATCCAGTACGCGCTGGCAAGTGGCAGCATCGATTTCTCCGTTGTCTTTGACGGCTACCAAATCTTTGTCGTTGTAACGAATATCTTCGCTCACACGTTCAAACAAACCATCGGCCCAGTCATTCAAAAGCTCGGCATGTGATGGCGCCCGCATGCCGACGGAAAATGTCATGCATGGATCGATCGCCTCACCATGGTGCGGAACCCCGGGGGGCAAATACAACATATCACCCGGCTGCAAGGTCCAGGCTATCGAAGCGGTAAAGTTCTGCAGCAATTTGAGTTCGGTCTTTTCCCGAAAACTTCTGTCGGCATCGGGATCGACATCAATTTCCCAACGTCGCTGACCCAGTGCTTGCAATAAAAATACATCGTATTGATCAACATGGGCACCGACCGATCCACCGGTAGCGGCAAAACTGATCATGACATCATCAACACGCCAGCGCGGGAGGAAATTAAAGGCAGAAATAAGTTGCCGCACATCGCCATCCCACTTGTCCATGTCCTGAACCAGTAAGGTCCAATCTTTCTTGCCGAGTTTCGGAAAAATGGCTTCCGCGAACGGGCCTGTTTCAATGGAGTAATGGTCTTTTTTACGATCATGTTTAATCAAGCGAGCCAGCACGCCTTCTTCGCAGGCAATGCCAGCCAGGTCTTCCGGGCTAAGCGGGGCCTGGTAATCGGGAAATGCCTGACGAATCAACAAAGGTTTTTTCTGCCAATAGTCACGCAAAAAATCTGCTACTGGCATGCCGAGAAAATGTTTTTTGCTGGCGTTAACTTCGATCATGGGTTTTGTTTTACTGGATTGGTTTGTGGGAGGGACTTCAGTCGCGACTGTATGTGTTCGGGGATGAAACCCCCTCCACAAAATCAAAAAAACTTAAATCTCTTTTGCCAGTTTTTCGGCCAAGCCAACATAGCTTGCTGGTGTCATCGCGATCAAACGGGCTTTTGCGTCGGTAGGTAATTCCAGGCTTTCAATAAATTCGCGCATGGCGGTTTCATTGATGCCGTGACCTCGTGTTAAAGCCTTCAGTTGTTCGTATGGATTTGGTAATCCATAACGACGCATCACCGTTTGCACTGGTTCGGCTAATACTTCCCATGCCGCATTCAGATCTGAAGCGAGTTTTTCCGGATTGACTGAGAGTTTATTCAAACCACGCTGCAAGGAATCAATCGCGATCAAACTATGGCCGAAAGCAGTGCCCAATGCTCGCAGTACCGTTGAATCGGTTAAATCCCGTTGCCAGCGACTGATAGGTAGTTTTTCGGAAAAATGTGCCAACAAACCATTAGCCAGGCCAAAGTTGCCCTCGGCATTTTCGAAATCAATTGGATTGACCTTGTGCGGCATGGTGGAGGAGCCGACTTCACCGGCTTTCACTGCCTGCTTGAAATAGCCCAGGGAAATATAACCCCAAATATCGCGACAAAAATCGATACCAATCGTGTTGATACGGCGTTGCACATCGGCGATTTCAGCGATGCAATCATGGGGTTCGATTTGCGTGGTATAGGGATTGAAAACAAGACCCAGCGATTCAACAAATTTTTTCGCAAATGCGGGCCAGTCAACATTAGGGTAAGCCACGATATGTGCGTTGTAATTACCCACCGCACCATTGATTTTGCCGAGTAGATCGACTTTATCCAATTGCCTTGTTTGGCGTTCGATACGTGCCAGCACGTTGGCGATTTCCTTGCCAACAGTACTTGGCGATGCAGTTTGTCCGTGGGTGCGCGATAAAATCGACAGGCCAGCATGTTCATGCGCCATTGCGCGTAACTTCGCCGTGAGCATAAGCAGTGCGGGCTGCATTACGGTTTTGCGTGATTCGTTGAGCATCAAGGAATAGCTCAGATTGTTAATGTCCTCGGATGTACAGGCGAAATGCACAAACTCCAGTGCTGGACCAAGCTCGGCGTCGTCTTTCAACTTTTCCTTGATGCAATATTCAACCGCTTTTACATCGTGATTGGTGGTACGTTCTATTTCCTTGACGCGGGCGGCATCGTCGACTGAAAAATTTGCCGATAAATCGCGCAGTTTTTTAGTGGCCTCGGTGGAAAACGGCTTCAATTCTTCAATGCCAGCTTCATTAGACAGAGCAATCAGCCATTCGACTTCTACTTTTACTCGCGCTTTAATCAGCCCGAATTCGGAAAATATCGGACGCAAGGCATCGCATTTGCTGGCATAGCGACCATCGAGCGGGGAAAGGGCGAGTAGGGTAGATTCGGACATGATTGAGTGGATAAATGCGGCCTGCGAGGGCTGCAATTGTAACGCTGAACGGGGTTATCATCGAGACATTCAGACAAGATGAGGCAAGCATGAGCCAGAAAACGCGTCTAGAACATGACAGCATGGGAGAATTGCGCGTACCGGCGGATGCTTTGTACGGTGCACAAACGCAGCGTGCAACCGATAACTTTCATATCTCCGGTTATCCGATGCCTGCGGAATTCATTACTGCATTGGCCTTTATCAAGGCAGCGGTGGCAACGGCCAACGGTGTGCTGGGCCATTTGAACAAATCCCAGACCAATGCCATCGTCAAAGCAGCCGAGCAGGTGGCCAAGGGCCAATGGCGCGAGCATTTCCCGGTCGAGGTTTTCCAAACCGGCTCGGGAACCTCGAGCAACATGAATGCCAACGAAGTTATCGCAAGCTTGGCATCCAAGGCATCGAAATCAAAAATCCACCCGAATGATCACGTCAATGCCGGACAAAGTTCGAACGATGTGATTCCCAGTGCCATTCAAGTCTCGGCGTGTCTCGTTTTGCGTAATAATTTGCTACCTGCCTTGAAACAATTGCGAAAAACCATCGATAAACGCGGTAGTGAGTTGAGCAAAGTCATTAAAACCGGCCGTACCCATTTAATGGATGCCATGCCCTTGAGTTTCGGGCAGGAATTGTCCGGTTGGTCGGCACAAATATCTTCCTGCATTGAACGCTTTGAAGACACCGGCAAACGACTTCAGTATTTGCCGCTCGGCGGCACGGCGATTGGTACCGGAATCAATGCCGACAAAAAAATGCCGAGTCTGGCTTGCCAATATTTAAAAAAACAGACTGGTATTAAATTCAGCGAAGCCAAAAACAAGTTCGAAAGCATGGCTGCGCAGGATCATATTCTTGAATTATCGGGGCAGTGCAATGTACTGGCGGCCTGTCTGATGAAAATCAGCAATGATTTGCGTTGGATGAATTCCGGTCCATTGGCTGGTTTGGGCGAAATTGAGCTGAAGGCCTTGCAGCCGGGCTCATCGATTATGCCGGGCAAAGTGAACCCCGTTATTCCCGAAGCTGTTGCGATGGTTTGTGCACAAGTCATTGGCAATCACGTGACGATTACTGTGGCCGGACAAAGCGGCAATTTCCAATTGAATGTCATGCTACCGGTGATTGCTCACAATATTTTGGAAAGCCTGCGTTTGCTTTCTAGCGCATCGGTGGCACTGGCTGATAAAGCAATTGCCGGCTTTAGTGTTCGCAAGGACCGTATCGCACAAGCACTGGATCGTAATCCGATTTTGGTAACGGCCTTGAATCCGGTTATCGGCTACGAGAAAGCAGCGGCGATCGCGAAACGTGCCTATAAGGAAAACAGGCCAGTATTCGATGTTGCAAGAGAAATGACGGATCTGAGTAACGAGCAACTACGGAAATTGCTTGATCCAAAGTTGCTCGTATAGAAGCCCATATACTAATGATTTCCTAAGGTGTGGAAGTGGCAAGAAATTTTTCGATTTGGCCGCGGTAGTCATCCGGTTTGTCCCACCAGATGATATGTCCGGCATCGGGAATAAATTGATAGCGGGCATTGGGAAACAAGGCGACATATTCGTAGGTATCGGAATACGAAATAAAATCGCAGGCGCCTTGCAGCACAAGAACAGGTGACTTCATTTTCGGCATCAGCGAACGTGGATTATCGGAATCCTCATAAAAATTACTGCCGATCCGGGTGTACATGGCTCCACCGCCTTCCTCGGGTTTGACGTGCTTCGGGTCGCACACCATATGCGCGGTGAATTGCGATGCCATGGTATTTAAAGTGTTGTCGACTTCACTGTCAGGGGCGAATTTTCGGTTGAAGATCGTTCCGATCATCAAGGAAACAATGGCGCGTACTGGCATTGAATCAATATCTTCTTTCGCGCGGGATTCGTTGTTGGGATCTGCGGAGCGAAAAACCAGATTGGAGGGGATAGGATAGCGAATATCGTTTAAGGGACGTCCTTCACTATCAAATTCGCCTGGCTCAAGCGCGCCTGGTGATGATAGAACCAGCTTTTCTATCAAGTCGGGATAACGCGCCGCAAAACCAGCGGCAATTTGGCCACCATAGGAATGGCCGATCAATACTACTTTTCCAACTTTCAATTGTTCCGTAATAATTTCATGCAGGTCTTCGATGTGGCCATGCAGGGTAGTGTCTTTGGGATGCTCGCGGCGATCCGATAAGCCTGTGCCGGACTGATCATAAAAATACAAATCTCGTCCCGTTGCGGATAGCGGTGTGAGTGTCTTGATGATCTCGCTGTGTATGTAACCGCCTGGGCCACCATGCAGAAAAATAATTGGCGCTTTTGCTTCTTGATGAATCGATGCGATTTTTTGATAGGCAATCCGGTAATTTTCAGCCATCAACCAGTAACGGGTATTGGCCGTGGCTTGAATCGGTTTCACGGTAGCTGCAATGGGTATTAAAGCAAATACCGCAACTACGAAAATACTTATTAAAATCAATATGCCCAGATATTTGAATATCCGTTTCATAAGAGCTTTCATTTAGAATGCCTTTCGATAGATGTGCTGCAAAAAAAAGCCGGATCATAACCATGAACCGGCTTCATGTCGTATGCGCAGCGACTCACTTCCGCTCAACCACCTTGCCATGACATTCATTGATATCGTCAGCTGTCATAGTTGCGTAGGGTTTGAACTCAGGTAGTGACTCAGCGAGCTGTTGCTGTGATTGCATTAGCAAAGGTAATTGTTCGCATAAAAGATCGGCTGTAACTTCTATTTTCTTTGCCTCGGCCTCAATTTTCTTTTCAACTTGATCCGACTCGCCGCTAAATATTCCCTTGATGGATTCACCGACCGCTTTTTTGGCCAAATCAACACCCTGCATGCCAATCTCGACTCCGCTGATGGCGACATTGACCAGCAGCTCTCGGTGCTTGATTAGTAATTGGCGTTGTTCTGCGGTGATCGTAACGGGCTTGCCGTTAATCAAAAGGTCGCCTTCAGGAGTAATTTCGCCTTTTGCTTTGCTCTTGCTGGACATGTTTCCGAGGCTCATGTTTCCCGTACGAATTTCCTCGGTGGCCTTTGCCATGATGCCGCTTGCGGAATTGGAAACTTCCTGTTTATCGGTTTTGCCAGTGTCCTGTTTATTGCAAGCCGCCAGTAAAAGGAGCGATAACAGCAATGCAGATGAGAGTCGCAACTTCATGATGGAAAATCCCTTGTTTGAAATAGTGATCAGCGGCATACCTTGCGGGTATGCCGCCAGTTTTTGACTTCAACCTTCGTCGCGGTAGCGGCGTAAGCGGATGGCTGCATAAGTCATTGCGCAACCCAAGCCTGCCGCAATCCAAACTTTCGAGTAGCCAAGAATTGCCCAGGATGCTTGTAATATTT
>JBDTTC010000039.1:0-7623 GCA_039930825.1 Arenimonas sp. | reverse complement strand
TAAAAAGCTGCAAGGCAAGCACATCCTGCTCGTAGATGACGTAATGACCACCGGTGCCACCGTGCGGGAATGTACGAAAGTATTGTTGAAAGCGGGGGTTGAGCGAGTGGATATTTGGGTGATTGCGCGAGTGGCAACGCCGACTTGAATCAGCTTTTGATGATCAAATCCAAAGCGATGCCGGAAAATATCGACAAACCCACCCATTGGTTATTTAGGAATGCGGCGAAACAATCGTCGCGTTTCCGGCTTTTGCCCCGAAAAAATTGGTAGACGATAAACCCGCAGGCAACGATAAGGCTAGTGTAGAAGTTGATATCGAGCCGAGTACCGCGCCCTAATAAAACCATGGCCCAGATAAATCCACCATACAAAATACCCAAGGCAATCAGATCGGCATCACCAAATAAAATCGCGGTCGATTTCGAACCCATGCGGATATCGTCATCGCGATCCACCATCGCATACCAGGTGTCGTAAGCCGTGGTCCACAACAAGTTTGCGCAGAATAACAGCCATGCTTCATGCGGAATTTTTCCCTGGATGGCGGTAAAGGCCATTGGAATTCCCCAACCAAATGCAATGCCTAGATACACCTGCGGCAAATAGGTGTAGCGCTTTAAAAACGGGTACGTCGCAGCTAGTACGATAGCGATGACGCTCATCCAGATGGTCAGGATATTGGTCAGGCATACCAGGAAGAAAGCAATCATCATCAACAAGCAAAACAAGGCCAGTGCTTCGCGTGAAGATACTTTGCCGGTCGCCAGAGGCCGCTGCTGTGTGCGTTTTACCTGACCATCCAGCCAGCGGTCGGCGTAATCGTTCACGATGCAACCGGCTGAACGTGTCAGCCAGACGCCGAGTGTAAAAATAATCATGATCTTGATCGGCGGCAGGCCATCGGCTGCAAGAAACAGCGCCCACCAGGTTGGCCAGAGCAACAAAAGAATACCGACCGGTTTATCACCGCGTATTAACGCCCAGTAATGCGGTGCGCGTTCGCGGGCCCAGGTTTGCAGTTGTCGGCTTTTCGTCATGGCGCTAGATTAACGGAAGATCGGCCAATCAACGAGTCTTGCGCAGGCTATACTTTTGGGCACTCGATTCAGCATCAAAGGAAACGTGTAATGAGTAATGGTCAAGGTTCTGCCGGCAATGTAATCGCCGCGATTTGCAGTTTTTTTATTCCGGGTCTGGGCCAATTGGTGCAAGGCCGGATTTTGTCGGCCATATTCTGGTTTTTATTCGCCTGCATTGCCTTCGGCATTAGCTGGATTGTCACCTTGAGCCTGCTGCCGTTTGGCTGGTTTGTCGTGAGCATTTTGTCCTGCATTAGCGCTGCGGTTTACAAAGCGAAAGACTGATTACTCAGAAGAAGAGTGAAGCAATGTTTCGAATTCAGCTGTCATTATCTGTTTGAAACCAGCGTCAGTGCGAACCAGAAACAGCGCGGCAATACCCTGTGCGCTTGCATAGGCGTAGCCCTCATCCGGCCCCAGAATGCTCAATGCAGCAGCGTTTGAATCTGCCGTAATGCAATCATCGGCAATCACGGTAACGGATGCCAAGGCATGCGTCACCGGTGCGCCAGTACGCGGGTCGATGTGGTGCGAATAGCGCTTACCATCGAGCTCGTAGAATTTACGGTAATCGCCGGACGAACCGGATGCTTGATTGTTTAACACGATAATCATCGCGATAGTGTCATCGCTGTCGGGTTGTTCGATACCGACGCGCCAAGCCTTATTGCCGGCACGATGACCGTGCGCGCGCAGTTCGCCACCGTGTTCGACTAGGAAGTTTTCGATACCCGCGCCTTGCAAATGACGCGAGATTTGATCTATCGCGAAGCCCGGTGCAATCGAAGACAAATCCAGCCAAACGCCGCCAGGCTGCCGTGCACTTTTCGTGGCAGAATTTAGCTCGATTTTTTGCCAGCCGACGCGTCGGCGTGCTGCTGCAAGATTGTCTGCATCAGGAGTGATGCGATTTTTCGGACCGGGGCCAAAACCCCACAAATTTACCAAAGGACCCACCGTGGGGTCGTAAGCTCCCTGCGTGTCACGTGCCAGCGCTAGTGATTTCTCAAGCACGCCAAATAATTCCGGTGGCAGTGTTTGCCAACTGCCGGCATCGGCATTATTGAAACGGCTTAAATCGGAATCCGTTTTCCAGGTGCTCATTTGCGAATCAACGGCATCCAGTTGTTGCTGGATGCCGTTTTGCAGTTCATGCAAATCCGGAGAAGCTCTTGTGCGAACAAATTTTACCGTCCAGGTCATGCCCATCGCTTCACCGGACAGGGTTTCAATGTGCGAGGTATGGATGCTTGCACAGCCGGCAAGCAAGCACAGGATGATGGCGATTAACAGACGATGCATTAGCTACCGGAGATTTTATAATGTAACCGTGGGAGCGCCGTCAGGCGCGAAAAACCTGCGAAATTTCCAAGCCTATTCGCGCCTGACGGCGCTCCCACAGTCATTTTACTGCGGCAATACTTCAAACGTGGCGATATAACTCAGGCGCCGTTGCTTGGCCTGCGGAACGCTGGTCTTGTCATCGGTGCTCGTCACTTCAAGCCAGTAACGGCCTGCACTTGGCCAGGTAATACTGAATGCGCCATCGGCGTCGCTGCTAACTTCGATTTCATTTTGCTTCGAGCGATAACGGCTGCCTTCCGGAATGATTTCTACTTTCAACCCAGCGGCAGGTTTGCCATCAATCACCAGTTTGAAATTGGCGGCTTCGCCGACGAATAAATCATTCGGGTGCGTCACCGGAACCAACTCCAGGCCGGTGCCACTGGTCTTCAATATCGACGGTTTTCCGGCGGTAATAAACGTTTCTACCCGGGATTGGCTTTGCGTCACTTGCAGTTCTTTTGCATCGGCGGGTACTTCCTTGGAAAATGTTTCCGGCGTGCCGCGCCAACGCTTGGTTTCTTCACCGACTTTGTAGCTCGCGCTCAAGCCGTTGTTACCAATGCTGAGGCGATAAGTGCCGTTTTGCAGCAATTGCAAATCAAAGCTGGTGCGGAACTTTCCGGTGGAAATATTTTGCGGCGTCACTGCGCTGCCATCGGGTGCCGTCACCACCAGATTATCGATACGCAATGGATTGTGATTGAAATAGAAAATATCGTTCGATACCGCAGCATCGACGGTGACCCATTCATTCGGCGTAACCACGGTTGATGAGGGCAATAGCCAGGCTTTGTGTGCCTGTGCCGAAAAAGAAATGGCAAGTGCAAACACGATTGCGGTGAGTTTCAAAAGCGGTTTCATGAAGAACTCCGTAAATTTTTCGAGGAAATATAAATCAGGGTTTGAGTTCGAGCGTGATCGCACCTAGCTCATGTTCGCCCTGTGCCTTTGCGATCTGTGCCGTCTTGATCGGCCAGGAAAAAGGAATTTTCAATAATTCCCGGCCGCCTTCTTCGCGTACTGCTTCGACGACGAGCTTGTAATTGCCGTCCGGCAGTTTTGCCAAGACGCTTTTTTTGTTGTCGAAACGCAGAGTCTGGATACCGGCCGAACGGGTTGCGCCGCTTATGCCGTCAACCGGCATTTGCAGACCGCGGCCGCTACGGCGCCACCATTGGCGTAATTCCGGCAGCCATTTGGTGCCGGGTTCCTTGCCGACTTTTGTCTGATACCAAACCGCAAGATTAGCCGCGACAGACTGGTCTTCTTTTTCGATCCAGACCGCGATATAGGGGCGATGGTATTCAGCCACTTTCAAAGTAGGCACTTCCACGCTGACAGCCAGTTCTGCAGAAAGTGCAGGAGTGCCAATCACGGCACAGAATAAAAAAACAACGGAAGAAAATTTCATGACGACCCCATCAATGAACAAAAATAATGACCAGCAAAAAAGGAATGACTAGACCCAGTGCGACGATTGGCCAGGTGCCTGGACGATTGCGCGAATGTAGTTGCAGCAGGAACAAACCGGTGCCGGCAAACACCAGGCAAGCCACTGCGAAAATATCGATAAACCAGGTCCAGGCCGAACCGGAATTGCGGCCTTTGTGCAGATCATTCAAATACGACACCCAGCCGCGATCTGTCACCTCGTATTCGACCGCACCACTCCTGCGATCAATGCTTAACCAGGCATCGCCGCCGGGATGCGGTAGCGAAAAATACACTTCATCTTCGGACCATTCGCTCGGAATACCTTTTACTTTAAGCGGTGAATTATCTTCAACCCACTTAGTAATATCTTCCGGGAGCGGTGCTTTTCCGGTAGCGGATGCTGTAAGTGAGTTTAATAGTTGGGCTGGTAAAACCAACTTTTTCGCAATGACCGTTGGCTCTGCCAAAACCTGCGAAGCATGGTTCAAAGTAATGCCGGTCATCGCAAAACCCAGCATGGCAACGAGGCAAATGGCCGAACTGATCCAATGCCACTGATGTAGCGTTTTCAGCCAGTAGCTGCGGCGCTTTTTTGCGGCATGCTCTTTTGCAGTCATGGCTTCAGACCTCGGCCCAGCGACGCAGAAGATTGTGATAAACGCCGGTTAGTTGTATTAGCGCCGGATGATCGGGATTGCTTTGCGTTAATCGGCGAATGGAAACATCCAGTTCAAACAATAGACGACGATCGCCATCATCACGCACCAGGCTTTGAATCCAGAAGAAAGAAGCCAGGCGTTCGCCGCGGGTTACCGGCGTGACGCGATGCAAACTGGTGCCCGGGTACAACACCATATCGCCGGCAGCCAATTTTATTTTTTGCATGCCATAGGTATCTTCGATGATTAACTCGCCGCCGTCGTAATCTTCCGGCGCGCTTAAAAAAAGCGTGGCCGATAAATCGGTGCGGACCGGTTGCACTAACTGCCCGCTACGGTCGTAGCGAATCGCGTTATCAACATGAAAACCGAAAGCCTGGCCTCCGCGATAACGATTGAACAGCGGCGGAAACACCACGCGTGGCAGTGCGGCAGAAAAATAATTGTCGTTATTCTTTAAGGCATTGCGAATGAATGCGCCAAGCTCGATGGCGACCGGATCGTTTTCCGGCAACTGCTCGTTGTCTTTCGCCTTGCCCGATTGATGTCCGGCCGTGATTCGCCCATCGGCCCAGGACGCAGAACCAAGACGAGCACGGAAATGGGTAACTTGTTCGGCCGTCAACACATTGGGAATTTGCAGCAACATAAGAACTCTCTTTTTAAATGCAAGAATCCCCGGCAAATTTGGCCGAGGATTTTTTCTATCTAATTTTTAGGCCAATCAAAAACGGTAGCTCGCATTGAGCACCACGGTGCGTGCATCGCCCGGCGTTGCCCAGCCGTTGTTACGAATGCGGGTGTAGTAATTTCGGTCGCCTGCATTGTTGATATTCAATTGAAAAGTGAAGTCTTTATTGACGCGATACGCCGCCATCAAGCGATGCGTTGTGTAGCCGCCGTAAGTATCGAGTTCACCACCGGGCTTTGTTGCCGAGTGTTGTTGCACGGTGATTTCACCGGCATAGGTCGCACCATAGCCGACTTGCCATTGACGGTTGATGTCATAGGTAGTCCAGACACTGGCTGCGTGTTTTGGTGTGGCCAGCAATGGATCGCCGGCAACGAAATCCGGATCCAGCGCATTGCCACCGGTACATAAGCCAAGGCCGGGGTTCGCAAGGCAGTATTGGGAGACATTGCGTAATACTTCGCTATCAAGATAAGTGTAATTGGCAAACACCGACCAGTTGTCTGCAATCAAGCCGGAAAGACCAACGGCAAAGCCATCAACGCGCGCTTGGCCATCGAGTGCTTGTTCGCCACTAAAATTACTGGGGTCGGGATCGGCCACGCGATAGTTCTCGCGTTCATTGCGAAAAATCGATGCGCTAAGACTGAGTTTGCCGCTGCGGAAATCCCATTTGGTGCCGAGCTCGATATTGATCGCGCTTTCCGGATCCGCATTGCAGTTGGCGGTGCCGGTAGTGCTGTTTGCCGTGCAAGTACCATTGACCGAGGCTTTCGAAGGCGTTTTCGAATTACCGTAAGCCAGATAAACACTGCCATTTTCCTGGGGTTTGTACACGAGCCCGGCACGGTATGAAAATAAATCATCACTATTTTTTGCCGGTGCAGCGGCACCGGTGATCGCACCTATATTGGGCAGCGTGGTGGAAACGGTGTAAACCGTCGAACTGCCTTCGTTGTGTTCGTAGCGCAAACCGCCGGTGAGTTGCCAGTGTTCGTTGAATTTCAACGTATCGAAAACATAGACCGATGCATTGTCCTGTTCGCCATCGGTCTTTGCGACCAAAGTGGAATTGATCGGCCCGGTGTAGAAAGAATCCGGGTTGTACAGATCCATCGGTGGCAGCACCGAGATCGAAGAACCATCGGCGTTGCGGAATAAACGCGAATTATCGAGTTTGAAAGTTTCGTGCGCGAATGCAATGCCGGCCACTAGATTGTGTTCGATAAATCCGGTATTTAATTTTGCCGTCAAGTCGGTTTGATTCACGAATGCTTTGTTGCTGGTGTCGCGAACATAGCCGCGTGGATTGGTAATGCCGGGGCGAAAAAAACCGGGCGGCGTGACTACGCCACTCACCGTGCAGGAGGTGCCGGTCGGTGTGAGGTTGTTCGGCAGACAAAAAACGCCTTGCGGTGCATCGACGATGGATAGTTGATCGACTTTCGACATGCGGGTCAGATTTCGAATCGAGAAAGCATCGCCAAAATGATGATTGAGAATGGCCGTAAGCGAATCGGTATCAATCACCTGTTTATCAATATTGTGGTAGCCGTAGTAATTGCTTGAATCAACACCGGGCAAGGGCGCGCCGTTGTAAAAAGGCACGCCGTATTGCGGAAGATTGTCATCGTGCTGATGCAGCAAGTTCAACGAGAACGTGGTGTCGGTACCCAGACCAAAGGTAAACGAAGGTGCAAAACCCCAACGCTTATAATTTTCGAAATCGCGGTCGGGTGCATCGTTCTCATGCACCATCAGGTTCAGACGCAACGCTGCGGTTTCACCGATTTCCTGATTGCTGTCGAGCGTCAGGCGACGGTAATTATCGCTACCCAAACCCAGTGTGGCGATATTGCTGTCGTGCTTATGTGCTGCCTTGCTGACAAGATTGATGCTGCCGCCGACCGATCCGGCACCGGAATAGACCGAGTTGGCACCATTCACTAATTCCAGTTGTTCCAGATTGAACGGATCGGTACGCGAATACTGTGCGCTGTCACGAACGCCATCAACGGTAATATCGGTATTGGCACTGAAACCACGCAGGTTGATGCTGTCGCCATAACCGCCGCCGCCTTCACCGGCCCCGAAAGTGATACCCGGCAGCGTGCTCAGAATGTCGCGCAGTGACAATAAATTCTGGTCTTCAATCGTTTTACTCGAAACTACCGTAATGGTTTGCGGTGTATCGAGCAGAGGGGCGGTGTATTTTGGAGAGCGCGCCTCGGCCTTGTTCGTCCCTTGTACTTGCACCGTTGGCAGTGACTTCGCTTTATCGGCAGCATCGGGCATGTCCATAGCGCTGGTATTGGTGTCGGCAAATGCGATGGACGCTGCTGAACTGAAGACAAGGCCGGTGGCAACAGAAACAAGAACTGCTGATTGGCCGACTGATCTGGCTGGGCCA